>JAAYKM010000088.1 GCA_012522415.1 Deltaproteobacteria bacterium
GATCTGAAAACCGGACTCCGACAGGGTATTTTAAACGGTTCGCTTTATCCCGTTCTATGCGGTTCCTCAATCAAGAATATCGGTATCACCCCCTTTATGGATTTGATGACCAAGTATCTGCCATCACCGATTGATCGCGGCAGTGCCGTGGGAAAACCACTCTCAGGTGACGGTGAAGAGGAGAGGAATCCCGATGAAGCCGCGCCATTTTCAGCGCTCGTGTTCAAAACAATAGCGGATCCCTATGCCGGACGGCTCACGATTTTCCGTGTTTATTCCGGAACATTAACTTCCGACGGCAATTTTTACAATACAACACGGAAAATAACAGAGAGAACAGGCAACATATCTTACGTGGAGGGGAAAACACAAAAAACGGCAGAGCGGCTAATTCCGGGAGATATTGCCGCGTTGTCGAAACTCAAGGACACGTTTACGGGAGACACCATCTGTACAGAAAAGGCGCCAATCATATATGAGAAGATTGCTTTCCCACCGACAATCATCTCTTTTGCAATTGAACCCAAATCCAGAGGAGATGAGGAAAAAATTGTTTCTTCCATCAACCGGCTCATAGAAGAGGACCCAACCCTGTCCTTCCATCGGGATGAACAGACCAAGGAAATGATCATTTCCGGTATGGGTCAGGTACATATTGAAGTCAACATGGAAAAGATGAAACGGAAATTTGGTGTGGAAGCCCATTTAAAGACACCAAGAGTCCCTTACAAGGAAACCATCAAGGGCAAAACCAACATCCAGGGTCGCTACAAGAAACAGTCCGGCGGTCGTGGTCAATTTGGCGACTGCTGGTTGGATATTGAACCCCTGCCCCGTGGTGAGGGTTTCGAATTTGTCGATAAAATCGTCGGCGGTGTGATCCCCCAGCAATACCGGCCTGCGGTGGAGAAAGGTATTGTCGAGGCAATGGGAGAAGGAGTGGTCGCCGGTTATCCCGTTGTGGACATCAGGGTTTCCCTTGTTGATGGCTCTTACCATACAGTCGATTCTTCCGAAATGGCATTCAAAATAGCGGGTTCCATGGGTTTTAAAAAGGGCGTCATGGCCTGCCAGCCGGTTCTCTTGGAACCGATTGTCAATATTGAAATTGAAATTCCGGATGAGTATATGGGAGATGTCATCGGCGATCTGAACAGTCGGCGTGGCCGCGTCCTGGGCATGGATTCCAAAGGAGCAAACCAGATCGTTAGGGGACAGGTGGCGCTGGCCGAGATTCTAAAATATGCACCTGATCTAACCTCAATGACCAGCGGACGGGGTACTTTTACCTATACGCATTCCCACTATGAAGAAGTTCCCGCCCATTTGGCGGAGAAAATTATCGAAGAATCAAAGAGAGAAAAGGAAGAAACGTAGGATGCCGTTTACGTTCGGGATCATCACGGTAAGCGACAAAGGAGCTCGCGGGGAAAGACTTGACACGAGCGGTCAGGAAATTCGCGATATTCTTGGTAAGGAAGGTTTCTATTTTGTTGATTATACAATAGTTCAGGATGAAGTTGAACAGATTAGCGCAGCCCTCGTCGCCTACGCTGATCAAAAGAAAATCGATTTGATTGTTACAACAGGAGGAACCGGCGTCAGCCCATCCGATGTCACACCGGAAGCGACCATGGGTGTCATTGATAAAGAAATTCCCGGGATGTCAGAAGCAATGAGACGCGAAAGCGTCCTCATTACACCCCATGCGATGATATCCCGTGCTGTGGTCGGTATCCGGGGTGAATCATTGATAATCAACTTGCCGGGAAGTCCTAAAGGTGTCAGGGAGAATCTTGCCACGGTTCTCCCCGCATTGGGGCACGCCATAGAAAAAATTAAAGGAGATCCATCGGATTGTTCTGTTTAAATCGTGGCTCATTGGGATCTTTTAAAAATTGAGACGTCCTATTGGGGAACCAGTGTCGATGAAGTCAAATAATGATCCTTGTTGAAAAAAACGAGGGTGAAAACGTTCCCTTGTACTTTTTTCAAAAATTGCCATCGATCATAACGAAAAAGAGGAGCACGAGGAGGCTTGCATGGCAAAAATTGATGCTTTTTTTCAGCTGATGAATGAACAGGGCGCATCGGACCTCCATCTTGTTGCGGGTCAACAGCCCGCCATCCGTATTCGGGGTGACATGGAACGCATCCAATACGATACTTTGACCAACGATGAATTGCGCTCCATGCTCTATGAAATTACACCGGAACAAAAGATAAAACACTTCGAGGAGACAGGCGATGTGGATTTTGCCTACGAGGTGCCGAGCCTGGCGCGTTATCGAGCTAATTTTTTCATGCAGCAAAATGGCGTCGCCGCTGTTTTCAGAGAAATTCCCAGCAGGATATCCACCTGTGCAGAGTTGGGTCTTCCACCGGTTATTGCGAAACTGGCCACACTGCCCAGGGGGCTTATTCTGGTCACTGGCCCAACCGGGTGCGGCAAATCGACCACTCTGGCAGCGATCATCAATGAAGCCAACCGACTCCGCAAAGACCACATCATCACCATTGAAGACCCCATTGAATTCGTCCACCAGAGCCAAAACTGTATCGTCAATCAGCGTGAAGTCGGCTTTCATACACGATCCTTTTCCTCGGCCCTCCGGGGCGCTCTGCGAGAAGATCCAGATATCATACTGGTTGGCGAAATGCGCGATCTGGAGACGATTTCTCTCGCCATTGAAGCGGCTTCAACGGGACACCTCGTTTTCGCTACTTTGCATACCACCAATGCAGCCCGGACGGTCGATCGTATGATCGAAGTTTTTCCCTCAGAGGAACAGCTGCAGATTCGTTCCACCCTGGCCGATGCAATTCGTGCAGTCATTTCCCAGGTTTTGTTCAAACGAATCGATAAAAAAGCGCGTTGTGTCGCTTTGGAAATAATGATTGCCAACGCTGCGGTACGCAACCTCATCAGGGAATCGAAAACCTTTCAAATCCCGTCAATGATGCAGGCAGGGAAAAAATACGGCATGCAACTTCTTGACGACGCGATCTATGAACTTCTCGACAAGGGCTGGATCAGCGCGGACGAGGCCTACACGAAATCCAACGATAAGGGGCGTTTCCGGCCTTTCCTGAGGAATCCCCCAACCGATTTTACAGAGGCCTAATGGAGGCAATGCCCATATCGATCATGAAAGACACGACAACACCGGTGTCGTGTGGAGATGAAAAGACGGTAACATATTTATTTTGTTCTGAAAAAAGGCCGGATAAAGGAGAGGTGTGTCGATGAGAAAACAGGAAATGGACTATCTCTTTACCCAGATGCTCGATTCCCATGATAATATTTCGGACTTGAACATCACCGTGGGCAAGCCTCTGCAGGTTGAAAGCGCAGGACAACTCCTGCCGGTGGAAACGGATCCCCCCTTTCCAGGTTTAACGCCGTTTCAAACCGAAATGTTTGCTTTAAATTTGATCGGCCATGATCGGCGGCTGACGACTCAGCTATTGAACCATGGCTCATGTGACTTGTCTTATGAACTGCCGGGCAAGGCACGTTTCAGAGTCAATATTTTCTCGCAACGGGATAATTACTCCATCGTCATGAGGAAAATGGAATCCCGAATCCCCACGATAAAGGATTTTAGTCTACCGGAGGCTTTCGACAGAATCGCCAAGGAAAAAAATGGCATTGTCCTGGTTACGGGAGCGACCGGCAGCGGTAAAACCACTTCTTTGGCGGCCGTGTTGAACGAGATCAACAACAGCCAGTCCGTCCATATCATCACACTGGAAGATCCTGTGGAATTTTCTCATCCCCATCGTATGTCCACATTCAACCAACGTGAACTGGGAAGTGATTTCGATACCTTTGCAAACGGTCTGCGGGCTGCCCTGCGTCAAGCCCCAAAGGTAATTCTTGTCGGCGAGATGCGGGACCGCGAAACCGTCGAAATCGGCCTGTCCGCGGCCGAAACGGGACACCTCGTCTTAACGACCCTTCATACGGTTGACGTCGGTACAACCATTAGCCGTATTCTGGGGATGTTCTCCACGGAAGAAGAAAACCAGGTCCGCGTGCGCCTTGCCGATACCCTGCGATGGATTGTCTGCCAGAGGCTCTTGCCAAAAGTCGGTGGCGGACGGGTAGCCGCTTTTGAGGCGGTGAGTACAAGCCTGCGGGTAAAAGATGTCATCCTCAACGGGGAATCGGATGGGAAAACCTTCTACGATATCATGGAGGCGGGCAAAGCGTTCGGCATGATCACCTTCCACGAATATATTGTCAACCTGTACAAGGATGGTCTTGTTACTGAAGAAACGGCCAAAGCCTATGCGTCGAATCGTTCCATCGTCGGACGCGGCATTGACGCCTTGAAAAGCAGCAAAGGAGAAAAAACAAGCACCCTGGACAAGTTGCGGGTGGACAACCAATATGGAAAACCGAAGGGATGGTTATAAAAGTGGAAGACGGCAAGGACTTTCTCAGCGAATTACTCTGGTATGAGTATGACGATGCGGATAAACCCTTTGATTTTATCGGCACGGATACGGAAACGGCCATGATCTGCGTGACAGACGATGCGATCCGGGAAAAAATCACGGCTGATCTCGCCGGTCGTGACTTCTATATCTCGGAAGTCAATACAGCAAAAGAAGCCGTGAAAAAAATGCGCTTTCATGTGTACACGCTGCTGGTGATTGATGAAAATTTCGATACAACCGATCCCGACAGAAATGACCTGCTCCGTTACCTTGCAACGGTACCCATGTCGACGCGCAGACGCATGTTCATCAGTCTGCTCAGCACCCGTCTGCGAACGCTGGATAGGATGGGCGCCTTAACCCGGAGCGTCAATATGATTATCAACACTCAGAACATTAAGGATTTCATCACCCTCATCACCAACGGCATAGCAGAAAATGAGGGCTTTTATCATACCTTTACAAACGTCATCAACGAATCGGGGAAAATATAAGCAGGTTCAGAGTAAATTGTTTTCACCCAGAACCTCTGCGACGATGTCCTCCCGACCGATTGCGGTGCAGGATGCGGCAAGATGGGTGTAATAAAAAGGGTTCCGGGGATCAGTTTTAACAGCCTGTTTAAAATAATCAATGGCGAGCTCATGCAGGCCCGCCTTGGCCAGGCTGTTGCCGAACCGATTGAGGAACGTTCCTGCCCGCACAGGTTCCATACGAATTGCCTGCGCCAGCAAGGTTTCGCCCTCATCAACACGACCCAGTTCAACATGGATATCCGCCAGATCAAGAAATAAAAGGGGATTTTCGCTGTCCCGGAGGCAATCCCTCAGAATCTTCTCCGCAGACACGGCACATCCGGCCTTTCGGCATGCTTCCGCCAAGCGGGTATAAAAAACCTCCTTTTTATCCGGTTCCAGCGCCACGGCTTTTCCATAAGCCCCCTGGGCCAGCTCTATTTCTCCCATCGCGACGTAGGCGTTGCCAAGGTAACAATATACGATCACCGCGTCAGGATCCATATTTGCCATTTTTTCAAAAACCCCGACAGCGTCCCGTGGTCTTCCGCCCCGCATATAAGCATCTCCCAAATCACCGAGGAGGGAGAGGTCGTTCGGCTGAGCGTGAACCGCTCTTTCACACACATCTACGAGCAAGTCCAGACTGCCGTTCTCTTTGTACAACCGGACAAGTTCATCGAAGGCAAATCCGCTGAAAACTTTGTGACGCAGTTCCCGTTCGAAGAGTTTCCGAAAACAGGCAAGCGCTTCATCCTTGTGACCCCCGTCATGGTAAACCCAGGCGAGTGCCAGCAGATAAGAGTTTTCATCCGGATGGTTTTCTATCAACCTCCGGTAAAGCGTTGCAGCCTCATCAAAAAAACCGGCCTGTTCCAGCTCTTTAGCCTGGTGCAGGTCGGGATCGATTTGTTGAAAACCATTCATGGTATAAGAGGATAAAATAAATTCGATGCTACATCACGAAGAGGATCAAGATGGGAGCTTTTCACCTTCCAGGCTGGAGGAAATTTTAAATCCTGCCCCTGGCGTATATTCAATAAAATCAATTTCTATCGGTTTCGACCTTTCATAAAGCTCCCTGGCGATCAAGAAGGGAATACCCTGAATCACAATGACCTCATCACCATCTCGAGTCTGATCAAGAATCATCCCCAGGACATGGTTTCCTGCGCTTTCGTCCAGGAAAATACGAACCTTCTGATCCTCCTCCAGCTTCTCCATGAGGTTCATCAGAAAATCAATGGCCTTATTCGTCACGGTCAACATATGTTTATTCCTCCGTTCATAATCGATGATATCGCCATCGACCACCCCATTACCGATGTTTCACACTTGCCCTGATCTTAACGCAGCGGAGCGGTCCCCTGTCCCTGGTGACCAAGACGAAAAAACCGTCCTCCGGCAGCATCAACGGGAAGGCCCTTCCTGTCCCAAGCTGGACATGATTTTAAATCCGCCTTCGGGTCCCCGACCTGCATAGTCAATGACAACGGGCTTCACTTTCTCATAGAGTTGCTCATTTACCAAAAAGTTGATTCCCCGTTTGTCGAATACCGCGTCGTCTTTGAGTGGTTCATCCAGAACCAACCCCAATCCGTTACCGCCTCAGGCTTCTAAAATCGTAAGGCGGATATACTGCTCTCCACCCATCTGTTCCACCATACGGGTTAGAAAATCAATAGCACTTGACGTAACTTCCAGCACCACACTCTCCTAATCCGTTCTTATCATACCGATTTCCCGCGCTAGGGTATATCAAAATTCCGTTTTGTCAACCGGATTTTGGCATACTGGATTTGGATAGTCCCTTGACAGAAACCCCTTTCCCATCTATATCCATGGTCACCAGGACGTCGTTCTCCAGCCAGATTTTCAAAGAATGAGGAGGGGGCTCTATTCCACCCATGTTCGATTACGCGACATACCTCAGCCGGCTCCAGGCGGGCGATACCACAATCAATCCCTTTCTCGCTTTTCTGGACATCCGGCTAGATGAAATTTCAACGGGTTTCGCCCGTTTCCACATGGCCGCCAAACCGGAGTATCTGCAGGGGGCGGGGCTTGTCCAGGGGGGGCTTATGGTCGCTTTGGCTGATGAAACCATCGCCCACGCCATCATGTCTGTCCTGAAGGGAAATGAGGGGCTTACAACCGTTGAATTGAAGAGCAATTTCCTCGCCCCGGTCAAGAACGGCACGCTGACGGCCGAAGCAACGGTCTTTAAAAAGGGAAGATCCATCATTGTCGGCGATTGTCTCATCCGGGATGATCAGGAACGACAGATTCTGCGCTGCACGGCGACTTTTCTTGTCGTCGCGGAAAAGACGAAGCCGTCCCGGAAAGACGAAGAAACGCCCCCCGCTGACCCGGCAATAAAAAAGGAAAACGACCGGCAGGCTAATCTGTTTTGATGAAGGAGGCGACAAGCATGTCCCCGGATATCCCGACAGTAAACACCCTTTATTTTAACGGTCCCGGACCGGCCAACACCCGGGCCGTCCTGGAGACGGCGGCAAAGCGCGCGGAGGAAAGACGGATCGGGCTGGCCCTGGTTGCCACCTGCAGCGGCAACACGGCTCTTCAAGCGCGGGATATTTTCCCCCCGGACGTTCATATCATCGCCCTCACCCATGTGACGGGTTTCGCCGCGCCGAACACCCAGGAACTAACGGAAGAAAATCGGCGGATCCTGATGGGAAAAGGCATTCCGATCTTCACCGGCCAGCATGCCTTCGGCGGTGTCGGCCGGGCCGTCCGCAATAAGCTGAGCACCTACCAGGTCGATGAAATTATGGCTTACACGCTCCGCACCTTCGGCCAGGGAACCAAGGTGGCCGTTGAAATCGCCCTGATGGCCGCCGACGCCGGCTTGGTCCGGACGGATCAGGACGTGATCGCAATCGGCGGAACCGCCGAGGGTTGTGACACGGCCCTGGTTGTTCAGCCGGCAAACAGCTACCGCTTCTTCGACCTGAAGGTCCGGGAAGTGATCTGCAAACCTTTCAATTTCTGAGGCTTCTGACCTCCCTGTTTCGGCCATGAAGTGTAGATGTAACGGCACCGGCATCGAATCTTTTCATTTCGAACGGAAGAGATTCTTGGTTGACGCCTCAGAATGGCATTGTGACACGGTCCCTTGATGGGGGGTACATTTCCCGTGCGTGACATCCTGGACATGGATGCCGCATCGGGAGGCGGCAGGGCACAACGGCGGGTGGGACAAACTCCGCTCACCGCACTTGCGAACAGGCGAACGGGACCCTCTTTGCATTACCCACTCCAGCAAAAAAGGGTGCGGTCAGACATGATAAAAAGGCGATACGATGAAAGATAACGCCTTCAATCAACCCTTCAAGGAAGCGGAAGCCCGCCTGCGGAGGATAAAGGTTGCCCCCGGCGGGAAACCCGCCGCGGCCGGCGTTCGACTGGACAGAGACACGCCGGAAAACGAAGAGGCGCTCTTCCGTGTCGCCATGGCGGATGTCGTCCCTATGGCCGGCGACCGTCGCGACTCCCGCCGGCCGGTCCCGTCCGGCCCGGTCCAGCGGCCTGACGACCATGACAGGGCAGAAACCCTGGCGGCTCTGCGGCGGCTCGTCGTACAGGGTGAAGGTTACAGCGTCTCCGACACGCCGGAGTACATGGAAGGAACGGGCTACCGGTTTCCCCTGGAATGGGCCCGGCGTCTCCATCGGGGCGATTTCCCGGTCCAGGACCACATCGATCTCCACGGTTATACGATGACAGCGGCCCAACCGGCCCTGGAAACTTTCCTGCTAGACGCGATCGCCGCGGGTAGGCAGTCCCTCCTCGTCATCCACGGCCGGGGGCTTTCCTCGCCCCGAGAACCGGTCCTGAAAAATATGGTGAAAGACTGGCTGACCCGTCGCTCCTGGCGGAAATGGATCATCGCCTTTGCCAGCGCGCGGCCCTGCGACGGCGGCGCCGGCGCCACCTACGTCCTCCTGCGACCCCATGGGGCTCCTCCGCACCGGCGTTTCCCGCACCGTTCACGCCGGTCCCGCCGCGCTGCGTCCGCCCGGGAAACTTAGACCCTCCCGCACCGGGAACCGGGCTTCGTTCTCCTCTATCGCAATGCCCGGCGCAGTCGTTTAGGCCTTGGGAACTCCGTCGTCATTACCGTAAATGGAGATTCAGAGGCCTTCCGCAAAAGCAGAACGCGGCAGCGTTCGTCAAGAAGGCAGGCGGAGATCTCTACAAAGCCAAGGGCAGGAAGAAAAAAAATCATTTATTTTCTGTCGAGAGTCGACAGCACAGAATAAAAAATCTCCCGCACCTTTTCATCGTTCAGAATCCCCACATGCGAGGCATTGAAGCCGTAGCTTTTATAAGCGGCCAGATGCACCCGCCCGTCCAATTGGCTGTGGAGAGTAATTGTCCCGTCGCTGCTTGCCCCGGTATTGAAGCCGAAAAAGAGATAGAAGGGAACATCTCTGTAGGCGGCAATCTCGTACATCTCCATGAGAAAAGGACTTCCGGTGGCAACGTCGCGCCAGGCGGGGACAACCGCCGGAGCATATTTTAAGCCGGCCGCAGCCGAATCCACACCCCCGTATGGCGAGTTGAAAGAGACATATCCCTTAAGGTCAAGGTCGATGCCGCTGCGGTGCAGCTCGCTGAGCGTAGCCAGGCTGACAAGGCCGCCCATGCTGTGGGCGACAATGATCATGTTCAGCGGATGCTTGCGGATGTTCTTTTTGGAATATTTGATGATGTTTGACAGGTTCGCACCCAGTTTTTTAAGGGACATGCCGGACGGATAGAAGTAAAACCATGGCTGATAACGCTTTCGGTCGAGGCCGGCTACGAGATATTTGAAGTCTCTCGGCGTTCCCCCGAAACCGTGAACAAAAATAACATGCGTCTTATGCGGATCGAACTTCTCGAATGAAAAGATGTACTGCTGAGTATGCGCCATAAACGTCTTGGGGTCATAGAGTCCCGTCTCACCATACTTGGGGTCGAAAAAATCATCATCAAGCGACTCATAGACATAGGAATGCTGCCTTACCTTTTCCCTGACGTCCAGGTCTGTTTTAACGGGTTTCGCAGGATCAATGGTGAACTCCGGGCCGATTATCGACAGGCCGTCCTTAATCTTGTTCCGGGATATTGTGACGGGGGAAGGCATCTTGCCCACCATCTCGTGAGACTCAAAGTAACCGTTTCCATCGACATCCGCGAAAAAGTAGAGTTCATAAACGCCTTCCTGCAGATGGATCTGATAATAATCCAGAGGAGTCTGCATCGGAGAAAGCGCTGCAATTTCTCCTTTCTTGAACCTGTCGGTCACTGCCACAATCAGGATGGGGCCATCGGGTTCCCGGGTAAAATGCAGCTTTCCGAGGAATAAATAGGCGTCTTCCGGCGCCAGCTCCATGAGCAGCCTGGCGCTCTGCTCCCTGCTGAATTCCCTCGTCAGGTCCCGCTGTTTCTGCACGAAACCGAAATAGTTACCGCAGCCTGCAATATAAACAGCCAGCAGGCATGGTAAAACACCTCTCATGCACAGCCGCCATACGGACGGTGATTTCCAGACAGTCATTTGCCCCTCCCGGGATGCAGAAAATTTTTTGATCCATATAGAAAAAAAGCCAGCCTGTCAATTAAACGATCCTCGACTATAAGTCGAGGGCCGTTTAGTCTTATCTTTAAAAATTACGTTCTTGCAACCTGGGACCGGCAGTCTCTATTTCAAGCAGACCCCTTTGAGAAACCAGCGCTATCATGTTTCCCACAATGTCTGCTTCTTCAGCCGGCGACTATCCATTGCCCGGGGGAATTAAAGTTGAAGAGCATTGGTAAATGCGACCATGCGATCAAAGTACCAGACTGTTCATATGCAATCGGAATAGTAAAAAAGATGATCACATCATATCCTCTTATGGAATTCCCGCATAGTGGCGGACTGGAAAAGAAAATTAGAGAAATTTCTTTGCCGGCGTTTTGTGCAACAGGGATGTCAGCAGCCAGATTGCCGACAGGGCAAACGTAGAGCTTGCGAGAAACTTCAGGGCTGCCGGAATCTGATGTGCGAGAAGCAAGTATTGCATCCAAATGACGAATGCATAATGGAAGATATAGATGCCATATGCGTTGTCCGTCAGGCTATCCGCAAGCGGCCTGGCCGTGTTGAAAAAAAAACGAGCCATTCCCAGAGCGCCAAGGCTCGTGAATGTGCAACAGCATGAATAGACTGTTGCCTGCAGGACATTGATCAACCGGACCTGCATGCCCGCAAAGCAAAATAGCCTTGCTTCCATGGCACCGTGAACCAGATAGCTTAACGCCCCCAAAGCAACCCAGAAAGGCCATGGTTGCAGGTTTTCACGTGAAAGAGAGTGTTGTATCTTCGCACCCCCTATGACAACACCCACCAGGAACCATGCAAAATACAGCAGGAGCCGCCACGTCTGAACCTGCAACGGTCCCCATGGATTTAAGCAACTGGTGGGAGCGACAAACAGACGCACGGGCACGGTCGCAAGCAGACTCACTGCAAGCAGCATAATGACCAGGTTTGCTGGAGAGTTGACAGACCATGACACTCTCTTCCTAAAATCCCGAATGAAAAGATGGGGCACGGCAACCAGAAAGCAGAAGGCGAGCAGAACCCATATAAACCAGGACGGCCCACTCGACCAGCCATCAACGGTAAAAAACCGGTAGAGGAAGTTGCCCTGGCCGGCAGCTTCGCTTGACAGCCACGCGGGGTAGTATGCCAGAGGGCTGAGCAATACTACACAGACTACAAAGGGGATGCCGAGTCGCTTTGACCTGTCCGACAGGAAGTGCAAAACACCCTTGCGCTCAATGGATGGCACAACGAACAGCCCGGAGACAAGAAACATGAGGCACATGAAAAACATGTCGTTCCAGCCCACCAACAGGTCAAGCGGCATCCAGCGGACCGTGTCAACAACCGGTGCAGTGGATCTGATGTAACGCTTCGCGTCGAAATAGCTGAAAGTATTGTAGGCAAGGGCAGCGTGATGCGCAACGACAGAAACTGTTATGCCGCTCCGCAGGTAGTCGATGGCAATATCCCTCTTCAAGAAGGGCCTCCGAATGAATAATTTCGACCATCATTTAACACGATCCGGGAACGCTGTTAAGAGTCATTCTTGACGGCTTCGTGAAAAGTCTGGATAAGGGGATGACCTCGCCTGATTTTTGGGAAAAAATACCCCTTGACGCGAGAAAATGGCCTCCCTATACTCGGAACCGTCAAAAGCAAATTCTTATTAACTTAACCGACTTTACAGGAACTAAATGGGAAGGAACTGATATCCAGGGAGGAGGTTCATCATTCGCCGACTCTCGAATTCATATTCGAGAGCATGTCTGTTTTTAAAAATAAAGTCATAAACTTCGATAAGACTAAATGGATCAACTGATTTGGCGAGCCTGCGAGGGAATACCGTCAAGGAAACTGCAATCGGCGGATCGACAACTCCCTCCACGCCTGGCAGGCCCGGACCTGGTTGAAGGCAGGCCATGAAACCACCTAATATCGCATCGTTGTTTTATCGACACCGTACCGGAACTTGAACTGACCGCCCCGCTGCACGACCAAGGGGGCCCTGAAAGAAGTAGCCACGAAACCGGTTCTTGCTCGGTGCCAAGCCTTGCGAGGGCAGTGACGAAGGATTGAGGCCTTCAGCCTCGGCAACCCGCAAACCACAATCCAATTGCGTCGAAGGCGATCGTCAAGACCAAAATTGAGAGTATGAAAAACGAAACATTTTTCGAATAACAAAAGGAGGCCCATATGCGCACACTCGTCATGTTCTACACCATCATGATCTGCATCCTCTGGATTGTCCCAAAATGCCATTCCGATCAGCTCAAAACCGGAACCATAAAGACCGCGCCATCGCCAACCCAGATAACAGGCACGCCAACGCCGAAACCGCAGACTCCGCCCGTAAAAAGCGCTCCCGGAATGACAGCGCCCGTTCCGACGAAGCAGGGCATCACTTCCTCCCTGGGGCAGAAGGCCGTCATCGCGGTCAGAAGCCCGGCCCAGGGCACGCAGCATCCGGTCGGTAAACCCCTGCCCATCATCTGGGACAGAAGCACTATCAGCACCGTCGCCTCAGTGAACATACTCCTGATGGACAGACCCGGCGGAACGATCCAGACGGCCATCAAAACCGGCACCCCAAATACCGGTACCTTTTATTGGACCCCTTCTCCACAGTTCGCTATGCCTGGCAAGTCCTGGGTCGTGCGGATCGAAACAACAGACAAAAAAAGTCAGGGACATTCCGGGGCGTTCAGCTTTGCAAAATCGGATACGGGCAGAACCGAAAGCGGCCTGCCACAGCAGCATAATCAAAACCCACCAACACGCCCTGTCGCGGCACAGCATCTTATGCAGAACGACGTTTCCATTTGGAAGGATATCAAAATGGAAAATGATAATTTGTCAGGAATAAATATGAATCAAATCGACATTATGCAAACCCAGATAAATATCCTTAAAAGGGAGCTTGAGAATGAAAAGGAGGCAAGAATACATTTAGAAAAAATAATCTCAGAACATATTTTAAGGTTTGAATCTCACGTTCATGAATATCGATTTGGATTAGGCAGAAAAATAAGCATGAGCTCAAAAAGAAATTGGAATAACGTATCAGACGATGAATTAATAATATATGTCGATCCAAATATGGAACATGTCCAAAAAGAACCACCAATTACAAGCATTCCAAAATAAAAGAAAGACTGGCTGACCCGCCGCTCCTGGCAGAAATGGATCATCGCCTTTGCCAGTGCACGGCCCTGCGGCGCCACCTACGTCCTCCTGCAGCCCCGTGGGGCTTCCCCGCACCGACGTTTCCCGCTCCGTTCACGCCGGTCCCGCCGCGTTGCGCTCGACGGGAAAACGTAGACCATCCCGTACAGGGAACCGGACTTCACCCTCTATCGCAATGCCCGGCGCAGTCGGGTAGCCCGCTACGCGAACTGCCGTCGGCTGACCTCCGCCGTTCGCTCTCTGAAACCATTATTGACGTCATAACGTTTTGACACTATAATGTCACAAAGATTGGAGGTGACATTATGGCAACACCGGCAAAAAGAGCCACCGTGTATTTCGACCCTTCCATCCACAGGGCACTGAAACTAAAATCAATAGAAACATCGAAATCAATATCAGACCTTGTCAATGACGCTGTCAAGGCAGCGCTTGCTGAGGATGCTGAGGATATTTCTGCTTTCGAGGAAAGGGTGAATGAACCGCTGATCAGTTCTTCCGAGATGCTGAAAAGGCTGAAAAAAGATGGCCGCATATGAAATATTTTTCAGGGAATCGGTTTGGAAAGAACTCAAAAAGGTACCCAAAGCCGATCTGAAAAAAATCCTCTCACGAATTGAGCAACTTGGAACTGATCCTCGGCCTATGGGGTGCGAAAAACTCACAGGCCATGAATTATACAGAATCCGTCAAGGGAATTATCGGATTGTATATACGATCCAGGACAACGAGCTTACGGTATGGATAGTTAAGGTCGGCCATCGGAAAGAAGTATATCGATGAGCGAACAAGCGCCTGTAGCAGACCGCGATAGATCGTCGCGGCTCCTAAGGCGCAGCGTTAGAAGTCAAGAGGAAGGGGGCAGACGTGTCGATTCAGCTGGAAGGAAATTGGAAACGTGGGCTCGCATTCGACGTTCACACCTTGAGCAGCACTTACTTGGGCGTCAATGAGTACGGATACGATCAGTGGGATAACACCCGGAGCGAAATTGGCGAACTGCTCTATCAGATAAAATATCGTGCAGATGCACGAAAGGTCCAAAAGATCGTCAAGCTCCTGGACAAGATCAAAGGCATAGAGTCAATGGATTACTTGATTCCCGTTCCCTCGACAAACAAGCAAAGGCGGGTTCAGCCGGTCGTTGAAATTACCCGGAAACTTGGAGAATGCCGTGGTGTCAAAGTACTTGAAGGTGTCCTTTGCAAACGTGCTGGAGGCCCCGAGCTCAAGAACGTGACCGACGTTGACGAACGCGAGGCACTGCTGCGAGAAAGATTATATCTTGAGCAGTGTGACGCCATTGAGGGAAAGAATGTGTTGTTAATCGACGATTTGTATAGGTCCGGAGCGACTCTGCGTGTGGCAACAGAACTCCTGTACGACAAGGGTGGTGTCAACGATGTCTTTGTGCTAACGATGACGAAGACAAGGAGCAAGAGATGATATCCGTATTCGTAGCAGGCTCTCGAAAACTTGGGCGACTCAATGATCAAGTCCGAGAGCGGTTGGAAAATATTATTGCAGGGTCCTATCGAGTCTTTGTTGGTGATGCCAACGGCGCCGATAAGGCAATTCAATCCTTTCTTTCCGAACAGAAATATGAACATGTCGTGGTCTTCTGCTCTGGACCCAAATGTCGTAATAATTTAGGAACATGGCCAATGCACAACGTTGACGTCCCATCCGGAATTACTGGAAGAGCGTTCTACACATACAAGGATGTAGAAATGGCTGAAGGTGCAGATTACGGCCTAATGCTTTGGGATGGAAAGAGTTCAGGCACAATTAAAAATGTAATAGAGCTACTTAAGAGGCATAAGAAATCTTTAGTTTATTTCTCTCCAAAGAAAACCTTTATCTCTGTAACTTCTCTGAACGAATTGGAGACACTTTTAGCCAATTGTTCTCCTGATAGCCTTGATGTGATAAAAAAGAAAGTCGGCCTTAAGTCTCAGCTCAATGAAATCGCGCAGTCGAGCCAGTCCGCGCTTAACTTCTAACATGTCAATGCAGCGGACGCCAAAACCGCCGTGCGGTTTCGTCACGGCTGATGCCTGCCGTTCGCTCTACGAAGCAATCAATGAACCAGAGGGAATTCAACGCCTCATCCGGTCGTACAAAATCTCTTCGGGAACCCCGCCGAAATGATCGAAAGCCCGGATATGGCAATCCACCTGAGATTGATAACCCGGCTCCGTCTCAAACCGCCTATAAGCTTATCCGGCCCCGTTCCTCCTTCATTGACCGAACGGCTCGCTTCACGATCCCATAGCTCCCTGAAAAACCCATCGGGAGAAGATGATCGTGTTACGGCTGATCCCCAAGCGCCCGGCAATATGCCGCCGGTTCAAACCCCTCCGATGTAATAACGGTATGTCCAAAACAGTCCCCTTTTTTCAACGTGCCACCCCGCTCACCATGAAGTAAAAAATTAAACCATAAAGGGGCTCACCTTCTCACGACCATTTTCGGATGAACTTATTGCGCCGGGAAACACCAGCCCCAGCCGGGTACGCCGGTCAAACTTTCGAAAGGGCCGGACGGCGCTTGCGGTCGCCTGCTTTTCGGTACCGGCGACGGGCCCCTCTCCATGACGGGCAAAGGCGAATGCCCCTCGGCGGCGCCCTCCATGACCGAAGGCGGCAGGAAACCTCTTTACCGTTACATGGGGTCGGCGCCGGGTGTGAAAGGCCCCCCATGGAGGCCCTCATGGTGCAGACGGAAGGGACTCCAGGCAAGAAAAGAGGAGGCCGGGCATGTGCCCGGCCTCCTCGATTCCGATCAAGTATTTTCCTTTGTTTTCGGTCTTGAGTAAGTGAATTATGGTTTAGCAGGGTTTAACACAGCGTCTCCGCTCGTAACTTCCATTTTGGCTTCATTGGTGGTAAGCCCCCACCCAGTACTACCCGTAATGGTAATGATATAGTTATTGGCATTGGTGACGACAACTCCACACGTACAACCATCTGACTTCATATAACCGGCCCCTTCTAAATCAGTACAGCTGAAGGTAGCTAATGCAGGATTGTCGGCAAACAATGCCACTGAAGCTGTGTAAGCGTTCTTGGCGTCACTGTTCAGTGTAGCTGCCCAGCCTCTCTTTCTGTACTGGGTAAACTGCGGCACGGCGATGGCCGCCAGGATGCCGATGATGGCGACGACGATCATGAGTTCGATCAACGTGAAACCCTTCTGTCCTTTTTCGTGCATGGCCTGAAGCATTTTCTTCCTCCTTCTTTCTTCTGTGTTTGGTTGTTTTATATTCTGTTCTATTGCCTCTTGTCCGGTCGATTCTGCCTTTTATTCGCCCCCGTTCACCTCCTGTTCTTATTTTTTTCCGTTTTCGATTGTGGGCGATCGTCCGTGGACGATGCGCCGTCGCCTCTCTTATTGCAACGGCGATGCCAACCCGCATACTCCGGGGGCATTTGTCGTCATGTCCCGTCATATCGGGTATCTACGCGGGGTGACCCCGGGGGCGGGACCGGGCCGGGGGCACCCGGTCTCCGTGGTTTTCACGGGGCGATCCGTGATTATCACGGAAGCGGTCGGTGGAATCGGGGCGACGGCGGGCGTCCCCCTGTCGGCGGTCATGACGGGACGGGGGAAACAGAGTCGAAAGGGCGGGTTTGGCGCCGAGCTCCCCCGGCGAGAGGGGGGCCGGGCGCTCCAGGGGGGAAAATGGGGGGCCTGAAGGGGGCGAATGGACTCAGAGGGTGAGGGGGAGGAAGACGATCTTCTCCTCCTCTCCCGTCACCGTCATTTTCGTGTGGCTGTCGATGGCGTGGGGCACGCAGACCCTGAAGGAGCCGTTTATCCTCACGACGCTGACCCGCGCCTGGTAGAGGGCGAAGAGGCTCTCGTTCGTCACGACGGACGCGGTTCTCCCGTCGCCGATGACGGCGCCGTCCTTCATCATGACGGACCGGTCCCCCAGCCAGAAGGCGTGTTCCGGCGAATGGGTCGATTTGATGAACGTGTAGCCCTCCCGGGCGAGTTTGATGATCTCCTCGAGAAGGCGCAACTGGTTGCCGTAATCGAGCCCCGTCGCCGGCTCGTCGAGGACGAAGATCTCGGCCCCCTGGGTCATGGCCCGGGCGATGAGGGTCAACTGGCGCTCCCCGCCGCTCAGTTCCGTGTAGGGCCGCTCCGCCAGGTGGGCGATGGAGAGGCGGGCCATCTTCTCATGGGCGATGTCCCGGTCCTTCCCCGAATAGGAAAAGAAGAAGGGCTTGTGGGGCAGGCGGCCCATGAGGACCACGTCGATGACCTTGTAGGAAAACGCGCCCCGGTGGCTCTGGGGAACGTAGGCGATCTGCCGGGCCACGGCCCGGGGGTCGATCCGGCCGATTTCCGTCCCCTTCAGGCGCACGCTCCCCCGGGCGGGGCGCAGCAGGCCGAGGAGGACCTTCAGGAGGGTGCTCTTTCCGCTGCCGTTCGGACCCAGGAGGGAGATGACCTCCCCCCGGCGGACCGTCAGGCTGACATCCCTCAGGACGGGCCGGCTGTCGTAGGCGAAGGTCACGTCCCGCGCCTCGATCAGCGTCATCCCCCGGGCGGTCATGAGCCCCACCCCCGGCGGGCCCTTCTCATGACGAAAACGAAAAAGGGGATCCCCACAAGGGAGGTCACGATGCCGATGGGAATCTCCGTCTCGAACAGGAGGCGGCATAGGTTGTCGACCAGGAGCAGGTAAATGGCGCCGATCAGGATACTCGAGGGGATCAGCACCCGGTTGTCCGGCCCGACCAGCATGCGGGTAATGTGGGGGATGATCAGGCCGACCCAGCCGATCATGCCGGCGATGACCACCGTCAGGGAGCTGACCAGGGAGGCCAGGAAGATCATGACCAGGCGGATCCTCTCCACCGGAATACCCAGGGACCGGGCCTCCTCGTCTCCCATGCTGAGGACGTTGAGGTAGCCCGACATGGATATGATCAGCATCATGCTGATGACCATGGGAACGGCGGCGAACCACACGGTCCCGGCGTCGGCGTAGGACAGGCCGCCCATGAGCCAGTACACGATGGCGGGCAGCTTGTCGTAGGGATCGGCGCAGTACTTGACGACGGACAGAAGGGAGGTGAACAGGGCCCCGCTGATCACGCCGCCCAGAATGAGCAGGAGGACCGCGCCGCCCCGGAACATGCGGGCAATGCCGACGGCGACCAGGACGGAAATGAAGCCGAAGGCGAAGGTGCTCACCTGGACGGCCAGCCAGTTTTCGAAAAGGAGCATACCCAGGGCGGCGCCGAAGGACGCCCCGGCGAGAACACCCAGAAGGGACGGCGACACGAGGGGGTTGATGAACATGGCCTGGAAGGCCGCGCCCGCCACGGACAGGGAGGAACCGACGAGGATGGCGGCCACGACGCGGGGCAGACGAATGGAGAAGAAGAGGCTCTCCAGAAGGGCCATGTCGAGGCCCGCCGGCGCCCTGCATCCCGTCACCTTCGCCGTGAAAAAAAGAAGCGTGTCCCGGAGGGTGACGGGATACTTGCCCAGGGTCAGGGAAACGACGGCCCCGACGGCCAGCAGGATCGTCAACAGGGTCACAACCGCCGGCCGCCTCATCCCGCCAGGATCTCCCGCACCTGGGCATCGTCCAGCTCCACCCCCAGGAAAAGGCGATAGAAGAGCCGGGTCTCCCGGGCCATGTCGATGGGATACAAGTCGGGATAAAGGCAGGACATGACCCACTTGATCCCGATGTAACGCATGTGGGAGGCGGGGCGGTCAAACCAGTTGAAGGGCGTCTTGGGGATCACGAACACCCGCCCGTCCCTCACGGCCCCGATCCGGCGCCACGCCCGATCCCTCCGGATGCGGTCGTAGGCCTGCCGTTCCTGGACGAAGATGACATCGGGGTCGGCGAGGAGGACCTCTTCCATGGAAACGCGCTCCATGCCGTAATCGTTTCGGGTCCGGCACAGGCAGACGTTTCCGGCCCCGGCCAGGCCGATCACCTCCGTGCGCCGGGAGGTATGGCATTCCGTAAACAGGCCGTCCAGACCCTGGGCATAGTAAACGGAGACGGTTTTTCGCGTGGAGGCGGAACGGGCCACGGCGGCCGCCTCCTTCAGCGCCCTCTCCCCGTAATCCGCCAGCTTTTCGGCCCGCTCCTCCCGATCGAGGAGCTTTCCGAGAAACCTGAATCCCTTTCCGTAATCCGCCATCCCGTCGATCGCCATGAAGACGAGGGGGAAACCGGCTTTCTTCATGTCGGCTTCCATCCTGCGGTTCAGCGCGGAATCCCTGCGGACCCACATGATGACCACATCCGGCCCGGCCTTGATGATCGTTTCGATGTTGGCCACCCGCCCCTGGCCGAAGTACCCGCCCAGGACGGGAAGGTCATGGACGAGGGGAGACAGGTACCGCTTCTCCCGGTCCTTCAGGGGCGCATTCCACCCGCTGAGGAGACCCGGGTCGACGGCGTAAATCATCTGGGTGGCGGGGGGCGAGGTGGCATAGACCTTCCGGATCCGGTCGGGGACCTCCACCTTCCGGCCCGTCATGTCCACGATTTGCCTCGCCTCGACGGGCATGACCATGAGCAGTAAGGACAAGCAGGCCATCCAGAGCATCGCCTTCGTCATCACCGCCGTTACGGGGTACAGATGTCGCTGCATACGCTTATCGAGCCCTGTCAATACGGGCCCGCCTATTCCTTGTCCCACCAGAGAACGGCCCAGCGGACGGTCCTGGCGTAATCGAGCATCCACGCGCCGTCCCGTTGGACGAGGTGCCTTGCCATGTAGGCGTCGAGTTTTTCCCCCTCTTCCGGCGTCATCTCCGGGAACATCCAGCGGAGGGAGCCCAGGGCCTCCCCGTATTCGGCATAGGCGTCCTGAACCCGTTGGGTGATAAAGTCAACGCGGGCGTAAATGCCCATCTGGTACAGGACATTGTAATTGTAGATGTAGTCCGGCCCCACCCGCAATTCCCGCCCCACGGCCCGGTGAGCCCGGCGGTCATGGGGCCCGTCGCCGACGATCGTGACGATGAAGACCCGTTCGCGGGCGGCGTGGTGCAGCTTGTCGATGTTGGCCTTCAGGTCATCCACCACGAGGGACCGTGACGCGATGGCCACGTCGTACCGGCCAAGACCGGCCTCCCCCCAGTCGTCCTCCCAGCGGGCCTGAATCATCTCGACGTTGTCTATGTTTCTTTTCAGGCATTCCTCCCGGAGAATGGCAAGCATCTTTTCCGAAAAATCGACGGCCGTAACGGACTTGACCTTGTCCGCCAGGGGCAGGGCGAGGGTGCCGCCGCCGCAACCCATATCCAAAACCGTCCATTCAGGGCGGGGCGTCATGATCTTCAGAAAGTGCTCCGCGTATCCGGTCCTCGAAGCATGCCTCGCAAAGGAACGGGAACGCCCGTCCCAGAATTCGGCGCGCCGGGCGGGAGACGGATGCTTTTCCCTCATCTCCCTCCACGCCTGATTCCAATCCGCGTTCTGCATTAAAACCGCCTCCTGCATGGTTCCTCCTTTTAGAAATGGATTATAAATGAACGGGCCGCTCAATGCATTCGTATTTTTACAGAAGGGAGTAGTAGCCCCCGCCATTCACGCAGGCCCCGCAGTAGATTTTTCCGTCCATCCGGACCTCCCGGCAGTCCATGACCCGCTCCCCGCAGACCGAACAGGTCACGATGCGCAACGGCTTGCCCGGCAGGACTTCCGGCTTCATGTCCACCTTGACCTCACGGACCTCGAACAGGTTCTCCTCGGGCTGCAGGGCCCATTCCATCGTATGGGGATTCCGCTCGATCATCTCCCGTGTTATTTCCTGTGTCTTGTCGTCGTCCTTTTCATTCACCGACACCCGGACGGCTTTCCCCGTCTCCAGATGCACAAATGTCATGGCCGCCTTTCCGTAATCGATCACCCTGAAGGTCCGCTTCCCGGGGCGGCGGCCCGCCACGGCCAGCAAGGCGTCGGCGGGACAGCGGTAGGTCTCGACGAAAGCCATGAATTTTTTCCGGTCCCTTCCCTTCGGATCCTCAATCCCGATGGCCTTCAGGCCCATCAGCACCATCCGCGTGCCGACGGTGATCCCGGCGCACAGCTCCCCGTGAAATTCACGGGCGTCCTCCAGTCTCGCTTCCAGATCGAAATAGTCCTCATTCATCTGTCACCCTCCTGAATTGTGATTGCCCGTTTCCACCCGGAAGTGATCCGGGCGGGGCATGGGAATCGGGAAATCTTCCGGTCACCCCCGGCAAGCCGGCCCTCCCCTTCCCCTCCGGCTCCGTGGGGGCTGCCCCCCCCCGGCTCCGTAGGGGGCTGCCCCCCCGGCGGCTTCGTAGAGGGCTATCCCCCCCGCGTCCCCCGAAGGAGACAAGGAGCGATGCGCCCCCAGGCCATGCGGCTGTCCCCTCCCCGCCTCCTCCGAAGGCGGCCCGATTACGTTATGCATGATATTACATCACGCACGTTACGTTATGTATATTCCTACATAGCGTCTGTCAAGCGATATTTGCCCCGGATCCGGCGCGCCAGGAAGCCAACGAAACCGTTGTAAGGGCCCGCCGGATGTGTTAAAAAACGGGGGCGCGGTTTCAACCGGACAGGTCCCGTTACCATGACGATCAAACGCAGAAAAAAAATCGCCCTCTGGATCATGGCCCTCCTTCTTGCGCCCGCCATCCCGGTCGCGGGGGTGCTTGCCCTCGCCCAGTCACCCCGGGCGGTCAACCATATCGCCGCTTTCATCCAGCCGCTGACGGGCGTTTTTCTCCGGGTGGACGATGTTTCCCTCAAGCGGAACCTGGAACTCCACCTGAAGGGTCTGCGAATGAGGACAATCGCCGAAGACGGCTTCGACGTCTCCGTCAGCCAGGCGACCGTTCAAGGGGGTCTCGGGCCGGGCCTGGACCTGAAGATCGAAAAGATCCTCCTTACGGCCCCGGAGTTCACCTTTCAAATCGGGGGGGACGGCCCGGAAGCAGACCCCTTTGCCCTCCTCAGGAGGATGCCCCCGGTGCGCCTTCTGAAGGTGCAGGACGGCCGCCTGACCCTGAAGTCGCCTTCCGCCGTCTATACGATGCCCGGCATGAACATGACCATTCGCGACTTCGACCCGGAGGGCGGCGGAAAGCTGGATGCGAGCCTTCGTTTCCACTTCGCCGACGGGGATTCGGCCGCCCGGGGCGCCCTTTCGGCCACTCTGGACATGACCGCTTTTTCACCGGGGCCGTCGGGGGCGGGTTCTCTTCGGGCCGTTTTCGCAACGGGCGTCCGCGGCGACCTGCAAGTCGATGACGTGACGCTGGAAACGGGGTTCGCCCTGGACGGCCATATCTTCTCCTTTACGGGGACCAGGGCCGCCGTCGGCGGCCTCGCCTGGCGACGGGGGGCGGACACCACGACCCTGAAAGGCCTGAAGGCCCGCCTGAACGGTTCTTTCAACGGGAAGACGTCGGGCTTCACCCTGGCCTCCCTGGACATGTCGGGGGCGGGGATCGGCTCCCTGACGGGACGGGTGTCGGGGACCCTCGCCCCTCCGGGGTGGAACCTGTCCCTGCGGGCGGCCTCCCTGGATCTCGCGGAGGTCCTGGCCCTCGCCGGTCCCCTTCTCCCCGAACCCTACGGAGAGTGGACCTTCAAGGGCAAAGGGCGCGTCGCCGTGGAAAGCCAGGGGCGTCACCTCGACGGCGCAACGGTATGGCAGGCCAGGGCCGTCGTGGATCTCGATGGGGGGGGATTCGCATCCCCCGACAGCTCGAAGGCGGGCGAACGGATTACAGGCAAAATCGAACTGAACCTGGGGTCGCCGGACAAAGCCTCCCAGGGCCGTTTCAACGCGGCCATGTCCTGCGATGACGGGGAGGTGCTCTGGGGGCCCTACTATCAGGATTTCCACGGCGAAAGCGTCAAGGCCGTTTCACGGGGCGCTTTCACGCAAAACCCCTTTTCCCTTTCCTCATCGGGAACGTTCGATCTTTTCCAAACGGGGGATTATACCTTCTCGACGAACCTGTCACCGGGGCAGACCCGCTTTTCACTGGACGGGGCGAACATTTCATGCCCGCGTCTGTTTGCCGTTCTGCTTCGGAACCACGTCGAACAGCATTACCCGGACCTCCGGGACCTGACATGGGAAGGCGAATCGGATCTGAAGCTGGCCGTGTCCATATCACCGCGCGAAAAAAGGCTCGAAGGCCACTTCACCCTGCGCGACGGCGCCCTGCGTTCGCCCTTGAACGATCTCCTGCTGACGGGCCTGAACATCTCCCTGCCTTACGACCTGGCCCTGGGGGATTCAGTGAAACCGCACCCGCCGGACCTCGAAAGGAAAGGGTCCCTGTCTTTCGACGCCTTCCAGAAAAACACCCTCCGGATCTCCCGGTTCGGCACCCCCGTCATCCTCTCGGGGAACCGGATGATCATGCCCGACCCCATCGACCTTCCCCTCTTCGGGGGTCACGTCCGTCTCGCCGGACTCAGGGTCGAAAACCTGCTTCTGCCCGACACGCGGGCGGACACAGGCGTAACGATCAGGGAACTCCCCATGGAGGCCCTGTCCGGCCCGGGGTCGCCCGTCCCGCTCGCGGGCATCATCGACGGGGACCTCCCCGCCGTTTCCTATCGTCACGGCGAGTGGCGTGCGACGGGAAAGGTGATCGCGCGGATTTTCGGCGGCCGGATAACCGTCGAAAACCTTTTCGGGGGCAGGCTCTTCGCCCCCTCCCGCTTCTTCGGCGCCGACGTCACCCTCGATCAGATCGACCTCGAGGAGGTCACCGCCACCATTCGCCTGGGGCGGATGACGGGGCTGATCAAGGGCACCCTGAGCGGTTTCACGATGGAATACGGCCAGCCGTCCCGTTTTGACCTCGTCATGCAAACGGACCGGAGCAGGAAGGTCCCCCAAAAGATCAGTGTGGACGCGATCAACAGCCTTTCCATCATCAGCACCGGCTCGGGAGCGATGTCGGCCATCCTGAGCAGCGGAGTCAACAGGTTTTTCAAGTCCTACCCGTAGCGTGAAATCGGTTTTCGATGCACCCTCGCCGATGACGTGTTCACCCTGCGCGGCCTCATCCACCAGGGGGGTACGGAGTACCTTGTCAGAAGGTCCCCGTTCAGGGGTATTGACATCATCAACCAGAATCCGGATAATTCGATCAGCTTCAAGGATATGTCTGAACGGGTGGGCCGCCTCTTTCATACCCGGCCGGACACGGAGGAGGAGATGTCATGAAAAAGGGCGTCCCGCCAGGACGACAAAAAACATCATCAGGAGGAACCATGAAGACGTTTGCCAAGTTTACCGGTTTATTCACCCTTCTTTTCGTCACGGCCTGTGTGACGGTCAACATCTACTTCCCGTCCGCTGAGGTTCAGAGAGCGGCGGACATAATCGTGGATGACATCCGGACGAAGGTCAACGAGGCCAGGCCCGAACCGAAGCCCTCAAGCCAGCTCGACATACGGAATCTATTCGGCCCGGCCAACGCCCACGCCGCGACGGATATCGACGTGTCAACCCCGGCCATCCGCGGCATCAAGGACGCGATAAGGAACAGATTCCCCCAGTTGAAACCGTTTTACGACAGGGGCGCCGTCGGGGAAAGCAACAGGGGTTTTATCGCGGTGACGGAGACGGGGGGGTTGGGCCTCCAGGAGAGAAGCCTGCTGAACAGGCTCATCGATCAGGAAAACAAGGACCGGACGGCGCTTTACAAGGAGATCGCCGCCGCCAACAAACTGGGACCCGAATCCGTACCCCAGATCGAGAAAATTTTCGCCAACAGCTGGCGGGACAAGTCCCTGTCCGGCTGGTGGGTGCAAAATGACGACGGGGTCTGGGAGAAAAAGTAGGCCGACGGCAAGCCCCTCCCCTTCCCTACGGCTCCCCTACGCCGCAAACGGGGCAGTGTTTCGTCCTTTCGATGTGGATGGTGCTGAAGGTCATGTCGGAAGCGTCGATGAACAGCATCCGCCCCGCCAGGAGCGTCCCGAAGCCCGCCAGGCACTTGATCGCCTCCACGGCCTGGACGCAGGCGATCATGCCCGTAAGGGGACCCAGGGCGGGGATCTCCTCATCCTGCTCCGGCACATCCTGGCACAGGCAGGCGAAGCAGGGGGTTTTACCGGGAATGATGGTCGTTGCCTCGCCTAGCAGGCCGTGGATACCCCCGTGAATAAACGGGATGCCCAGGTCAACGCAGGCCCTGTTCAGGATCAGGCGGGTTTCGAAGTTGTCGAGGCCGTCTATGACGACCTGGCCGCCGGCGATCAGGTCTGCCGCATTATCGGGTTCGATCCGCTTCCTAACGGACGTGATCCGAACGGCCGGGTTCAGAAGCCCCAACTTGTCCGCCCCGGAAGCGACCTTCGCCCGGCCGATATCCCCGTCGTAATGCAGAAGCTGCCGGTTCAGGTTGGACAGGGAAACCACGTCGTCGTCAATGATCGTCAGGCGACCGATCCCCGCCGCAGCCAGGTAAAGGGCGCCGGGGCATCCCAAACCGCCGACGCCGGCAACGACCACGTGGGCCTTCTTCAGCTTCTCCTGCCCCTCTTCCCCCAGGGGGGGGTATTGAATCTGCCGTTTGTACCGTGAAAGATCGTATTCCGTCAGCATATCCGTGTATCCCCGTGACCGTTCTTCCCCAGGCTCCGGGACGGGCGGACCCGCCTCGCGCCATGGCCCGTGAGGGACCCCATTGAAAAAACACCCCGCCCTTCCGCAAGGGCCGGGGGGGAATCCGTCCTTTTTGGTTTGGGGAAGGACGCGCACCGAATCTTTTCCCCCGGGGACGGGACGGCCCCAACGTTCAGCCCCAGGTCATTCTCCTGATCCTACTGGAAGAGCCAGGTGGAAAGGTACCGCTCCCCCGTATCGCAGATGACGGTCACGACAACCTTGCCCTTCGCTTCGGGACGTTTCGCCACCTCGAGGGCCGCCCAGACGTTCGCCCCGGAAGAAATACCCGACAGGATCCCCTCCTCCGCCGCCAGACGCTTCGCCGTTTCGCCCGCATCCTCATGGCGGACCGTCATGACCTCATCGACGACGGACCGGTCCAGGACGGCGGGAACAAAACCCGCCCCGAGCCCCTGAATCTTGTGGGGCCCCGACGCCCCGCCGGACAGGACCGGGGACCCGGCCGGCTCCACGGCAATGACCCTGAGGGCGGGTCTTCTTTTTTTGAGAACCTCGCCGACGCCCGTAATGGTTCCCCCCGTCCCGACGCCGGCCACGAAGTAGTCGATTCGACCATCCGTGTCCGCCCAGATTTCTTCAGCCGTCGTTTTCCGGTGAATGTCCGGGTTGGCCGGGTTCTCGAACTGACGCGGGATGAAGCTGTGGGGCGTCACTCCGGCCAGTTCCTCCGCTTTCTCCACGGCGCCGCGCATGCCCCCCGCCCCTTCCGTCAGAATGACCTCCGCCCCCAGAATGGCCAGAAGCCGGCGGCGTTCCACACTCATGGTCTCCGGCATCGTGAGAATCAGCCTGTATCCCTTTACGGCGCAAACGAAGGCCAGGGCGATGCCCGTGTTGCCGCTCGTCGGTTCTATGATCACCGTATGGGAATCGATCAGGCCGGCCCGCTCCGCCGCTTCGATCATGGCGACGCCGATTCTGTCCTTCACGCTCGACAGGGGATTGAAAAACTCCAGCTTGGCCAGGACCGTCGATCCCGTCCCGTCGGCAAGACGGTTGATTCTAACGAGGGGCGTTCGTCCGACCGTTTTCGTCATGTCGTCGTAGATTTTCCCCATGGCTTTCCTCCTCACCCTTAATCCACCCTTGACCTCGAAGAGGGCCGCCGGCCAACCCCGGTTCACCCCCCGGGCGGCGTCCGCTCCGCCCCCTCCCTCCCCTTGCGGGAACCAGGCTCCGACGCGACCGCCCTAACGGCTGTACATCAACATGCGATCGATACAGGCACGGGCCCGGTCCGCAACATCCCGGGGCACATCCACCTGATGGGTCATCTCCTCGAGGGACCACATGATCTTTTCCAGATTGATCCGCTTCATGTTCGGGCAGACGGCGTGCTCCGAAGCGGGATAAAAAACCTTCCCGGGGTTTTCTTTCCGCAGGCGATGGATGATGCCGATCTCCGTCGCCACGATCACCTCGTTCCTATCGCTTTCCTTGACCACCCGGCACATGGCTTCCGTGGAAAGAACCTCGTCGGAGAGGTGACGCACCCCCCTGGGACATTCCGGATGGGCGAGGACGAGCGCCTCCGGATGAAGCCGCTTCTGTTCCATCACGTGTTCGGGGAGGATTTTCGCGTGGGTCGGGCAAAATCCCTGCCAGAGGATCATTTGTTTGCCTGTCTTCTCGATGACGAAGTCACCCAGGTGCTTGTCGGGGACAAAGATGATCTCCTCCCCGCCGGACAAAGCCTGCCGGACGATCGCTTCCGCGTTGGCCGATGTGCAGCACAGATCGCACTCCGCCTTCACCTCCGCCGTGGTGTTGACGTAGCAAAGGACCTGGGCACCGGGATGCCCCGCCTTCAACGTCTTCAGTTCATCGGCCGTGATCATGTCCGCCATGGGGCAGCCGGCCCTGGGATCGGGGAGGAGCACGATTTTATCCGGCGACAGGATTTTGGCCGTTTCGGCCATAAAATACACCCCGCAAAAAACGATGACCTCCGCGTCGGTCCTGGCCGCCTCCATGCTCAGGCCAAGAGAATCCCCAATGAAATCCGCGATATCCTGAACCTCTGGCAACTGGTAGTTGTGGACAAGGATTACGGCGTTGCGCTCCCGCTTCAATTTTTTTATCTTATCCGCGATCTCCATGGACAACCTCCTCAATGATCCCCCCCCCGAGTACCTCGTCTCCATCGTAAAAAACAACGGACTGACCGGGTGTGATGGCCTCCTGCTCCTCCTGAAAGCGTACCCGGAGGCGCGATGCCCCAAGGGATGACACCCGGCAGGGGCTTGCCTGCCTGCGGTAACGGATCTTCGCCTGAACCGTTTCCGGCCATTCCGACCGAAACAGATTCAGGTCGCTCGCAATCAATTCCCTTTCGAGAAGCTCCCCCCGCTGTCCGACGACGATTTCATTTTTATCCGCGTCTATTCTCAGTACGTACAAGGGTACGGGATAACTGATCCCAAGCCCCCCCCGCTGTCCGACCGTGTAACAGACGATCCCTTTGTGGTTTCCCAAACAGTGTCCCTTCCGGTTGACCATCCGGCCCCCTTTCTGCTCTCCCATCCGTTCCCTCAAAAAGTCATGATAGGTTCCGCCGTAAACGAAACAAACGTCCTGGCTCTCCGCCTTGGCCGCAACGGGCAGACCGGACCGGTCGGCGATTGCCCGCACCTCTTCCTTCGTGTATGGGCCGAGAGGGAAAAGAATCCAGCGTAACGCCTCCGGTTCGATGCGGGAAAGAAAGTACGTCTGGTCCTTGCGCCGGTCCCGGTGACGGATCAGACTGTAACGGCTCCCCCTCTTTTCGATGATCGCGTAATGTCCCGTCGCCAGGGCGTCGAACCCCCAGCCGCGCATCCGAGCCAGGAGGGACCCGAACTTCAGGTGACGGTTGCAGAGTATGCAGGGATTGGGGGTCCTTCCTCTCGCATATTCACGCAGAAAAGGCCCGATCACCCATTGTTCCAGTTCATCGGTATAATCAAAAACATGGTGGCGAATGCCCAGTTCCTCGCAGACCCTTTTCGCATCCCGGACCGCATCGGCCGTAGCGTGTCCGGAGGCGCCCTTTTCCGAAGGCTCCCCCGCCAGGTACATGGTCACCCCGGCCACCCGGTACCCCGCTTCCTTCAGCAAAAAAGCCGCAACGGAGGAATCGACACCGCCGCTCATGGCCACCAAGACTCTTTTCCCGCACATATCCGCCAATTCCGCGTTCTCTTTACGAATCCTCAAATGAAAGGGGTTGTCGCCCCGGAGACCGCCACGGCGGTTCATCAACCGGGCCGTCTCCCTGAAACCAACCGCGAATTTTCCGTCATGGACGGCCAAAAGCGATGTTCCGGGGACCCTGAAACGGATGGGCGTCAAAAACGCCACACAAGCCCCCCCTTCCATGCCCGAGGAGACGGCTTTTTGTAGTGATTGGGCTTTTTCAGTTTCCCTGTCAAGGATTTTTTCTCCCAAAACGCATCTTGACATTTTGTTGAAGGTGTATATTTTATCGCCCGAACCGACAATGGAAACCGGTTCCCTCTGTTCCGGATCATAAAAAAACAAGGTTGCGATATTAATAATTCATAGGAGGAACGGTATGAAGGTAAAACCACTACAGGACAGGATTTTGGTTTTGCGTGAGGAAGAGGACAAGATGACCTCCGGCGGCATCATCATTCCGGATACGGCGAAGGAAAAACCCCTCGAAGGGAAAGTGGTCGCTGTCGGCCCGGGTAAATTCAACAGGGACGGCAAGCGGATCCCCGCGGAAGTCAAAGCAGGCAACCGAATTTTATTCGGCCGGTATGCGGGAACGGAAATCAAGATCAACGGCGTCGAACACCTGATGATGCGCGAAGAGGACATCTTGGCCGTCATTGAAGGCTAGAGGAGGAAAACATGGCTGCAAAAGACATCAAATACGATTCGGACGCACGGGAAAAGATCATGACGGGCGTCGATACCCTGACGAACGCTGTCAAGGTCACCCTCGGTCCTCGGGGGAGAAATGTTGTGCTCGATAAATCCTGGGGCGGCCCCGTCATCACCAAGGACGGCGTCACCGTAGCGAAGGAGGTCGAACTGGAAGACCGCTTCGAAAACATGGGCGCCCAGATGGTCAAGGAGGTCGCATCCAAAACGTCCGATACGGCCGGCGACGGCACCACCACCGCCACGGTTCTCGCCCAGGCCATTTACCGGGAAGGATCGAAACTGGTTGCGGCGGGCCTGAACACCATGTCCCTGAAGCAAGGGATCGACAGGGCCGTGGGCGTCGTGTCCGAGGAGCTGAAGAAAATTTCGAAGCCCATCAAGCGCAAAAAGGAAATCGCCCAAGTCGGAACCATTTCCGCCAACAACGATTCAACCATAGGGGAAATCATCTCCGAAGCCATGGCCAAGGTCGGCAAGGAAGGGGTCATTACCGTCGAGGAAGCCAAGGCCATAGAAACCTCGCTGGATATCGTGGAAGGCATGCAGTTCGACCGGGGCTACATCTCCCCCTATTTTGTAACGGACCCGGAGAAGATGGAAATTCATCTCGAAGAACCGTACATTCTCCTTCATGAAAAGAAAATCAGCATGATGAAGGACATGGTTCCCCTGCTGGAGGAGATCGCCCGGATGAACCGTCCCCTTTTGATCATCGCCGAAGACATCGAGGGCGAAGCCCTGGCGACGCTCGTCGTCAACAAGATCCGCGGCACCCTGAAAGGCGCCGCCGTCAAGGCGCCGGGCTTCGGCGACCGGCGTAAGGCCATGCTGGAAGACATCGCCGTTCTGACCGGCGGCAAGGTCATCTCCGAAGATCTCGGCCTGAAGCTGGAGAACGTCGGTCTTGACGACCTCGGCAGCTGCAAACAGGTGACCATCGACAAGGACAACACGACCCTCGTGGACGGCGCCGGTTCCAGGCCTGATATCGAAGGGCGGGTGAAGCAAATCCGCACCCAGATCGAGGAAAGCACCTCCGATTATGACCGCGAAAAACTTCAGGAACGACTGGCAAAGCTCGTTGGAGGCGTTGCGGTCATCAAGGTCGGCGCGGCAACGGAACTGGAAATGAAAGAGAAGAAAGCGCGGGGTGAAGACGCCCTGCACGCGACCAGGGCGGCGGTGGAGGAAGGGATCGTTCCCGGCGGCGGAGTCGCTCTGCTGCGGACTTTACCGGCCCTGCAAAAGATAAAGGTGTCTGACCATGATGAGCAGCAAGGGGTGAACCTTGTCAAGCGGGCCCTGGAAGAACCGCTCCGTCAAATCGCTCTCAACGCCGGCTATGAAGGATCCATCGTCGTCGAAAAGGTGAAGGACAACAAAGGCAACTATGGCTTCGACGCCGACAGGGGCAATTACGGCGACCTGATGCGGGCGGGCATAATCGACCCCACCAAGGTGGTTCGTCTGGCCCTGCAGAATGCCGCCTCCGTCACGTCCCTCCTGCTTACCACGGAGGCCATGGTGGCGGAAAAACCACAGAAAAAACCGGCCGGCCCTGCCATGCCCGGCGGCGGTATGCCGCCCGACATGGGAGATTACGATTACTAACCCTCCATTTTAAGGAGTTCCGGGTGTGTCCGCAATTCATGGCGGACCGCCCGAACTTCTCATCCCCCCGCCCCTTATCCCTCAGCGCGACGTCCCTCCCCTTGCCGTTGATACGGAAACGGAAAACCATTCCCGAGGAGGGCCCCGGTTCCATCGTTACCGGCGCTGATGAAAACGTCCCCTTGCCTCATACGGAAAACGATTCCCGAGGCCCGGATCGAGAATACGGACATTTTTGTTGACAGGTCCGTGGTTTTGGCGTAGAAAAAACTTAGCGTAATTCTGGTTTTACATCTCGTTCAATGAAATATCGCCTTACCGGGGACGTTCGTGGAAATATTTCACATATGAATGCAAAACTTCAGTATTACATATCCCGTATCGAATCCTCAAAAAACCTGCCGACTCTGCCCCATATCCTTGTGAACTTGATCCATGCCTGCGAGAACGAGAACAGCAGCATCAGGGATGTCGCGAAGATCATCAGGGCAGACGCCTCAATTTCCGCCAAAATCATTAAACTGGTCAACTCTTCCTATTACCGGTCCGCGGCGAAAATTTCCCAGATCGATCACGCCCTCATCAGATTGGGGCGGAACGCCATAAAAAACCTGGCCATCAGTTCAGCGGTTCAGCAGGTCTTCAACAAGCCCGATGCCCTGGCCGCGGGTTTCGATCTGAAACGATTCTGGCGCCACTCCCTGACCTCCGCCATCCTGGCAAGGATGATCGCTGAAAAAACCGGCTACAATCTTCCCGAACAGGCGTTTCTGGCCGGGATGATTCATGATATCGGACGGCTGATCCTAGCCGTGAATTTTCCGGAAGAATATGAAACGGTCTTACAGGGCCCGAACGGCACACCGGAATCCCTCCTCGCCGCGGAAACCAGGATGGGGGCCACCCATACGGAAATCGGCGAATGGATCCTGACCCGCTGGAATATCGATTCCATGATTATCGATGCCCTGCGCTACCATCACGAACCGGCCGGGCGTATCCAAAACGCCTTCCCCCTCACAAGAATCGTCCATGCGGCAAACGATATGTCCCGCGCCTCCGGGATCAACGACGCCGCTTTCGGAGTCCTGAAGGGTCTTTTTCCCTGCGCCTTTTCGGATACGGTCGACATGGTTGTCCAGGCGGAGGAAGAAGTGCACTCTCTGGCCGGATTCCTGGGCTTTTCCATCGGTGAAAAGGCGAAGGGTTCTTTCCCGGATCAAACGTCCCCCCTGTCGTCACCGGAGTTCGTAAGGACGGTCAAGGATCATTCACTCCTCGTGGGGGTGCTCCAGAACCTGCTCTCCTGCCGGGACGAAAACGCCATCCTGAAAGCGATTCAGGAGAGTCTCAACATCCTGTTCGACTTTCGTAACCTCCTTTTTTTCCTCATCGATCCGGAAGACGGGCTTCTGAAGGCAAAAGCCCTCGACGACGCGGGGCATATCGATTCACCCCCGGGATTGATCGTTTCTTTGCACAATCGCGAAAGCGTTATCATCCAATCCCTTCAGCGTAATGCGCCCCTTGTGTCGGAAAACAACGGCAGTGTATCGAACTTGCCGATTCTGGATGAACAAATCCTCCACCTCCTTGAATGCGGGCGTTTTTTATGCTTACCTCTTATATGCGCCGGCGAAAAGATCGGCGTTATCGTCGTCGCCTTAGATGATCAGACCGTGGGTATTCCGTCTCGTGAGGAAAAGCTGCTCAACCTTTTTGCGGGCCAGGCTGCCGCGGCGCTTTACGTCGAACAGATGAAACGTCTTCAGATAAAAAGGATCGCCGAGGAACGCTTGGCGGCGACGACGGATGTCGCCCGCAAAGTGGTTCACGAGGCGAACAACCCATTGAACATCATGAAAAATTATCTGAGAATCCTCTCATCGCGACTGGAAGAGCAAGATCCGGCACAGAACGAAATCCACATCATCGAAGAGGAAATCGACCGCGTCAGCCGCATTCTCAAGGAATTATCGGATTTCTCCAAACCAAGGTCACCCAAGATGGGTATCCTTGACCTCAATGGCCTGTTGAACGGCATCGTCAAAATCGTCAGCCGATCCCTTCCGCCTGAATGCGACGTACAGTTTCATACGAATCTCGCCCAGGCCCTTCCACGGATCCGTTCAGACCGGGACGCCCTGAAGCAGATCTTCATCAACCTGATCAAGAATGCCGTTGAAGCCCTGGCGGGGCACGGCAATATTTACATCGAAACGTTTTTTGTGCCGGTGGGCCCTGAATCCGGTCAGGCAGGAAACGACTTGCACAGCCGCGGTCACGCCAAAATCGTCGTTTCCGACGACGGCCCCGGCTTGTCTCCGGGGATTCAGGAACGTCTGTTTGAACCTTATTCAAGCACCAAGGGGAAAGGTCATTCGGGCATCGGCCTCTCAGTGGTTTACAAAATGGTCAAGGAACTCGGGGGAACCGTGACGGCGGGCAACGTGCCGAACGAGGGGGCCGTCTTTACCGTTACGCTCCCGGTGAACAACCCCCGACCGTCGTGATCGGGGTCCCCCACGGCCCGGCCAAACGGGAACAGCCGCCGGTAAACAGATGGTTTGAACGAAATCACCTGAAACGACGGAATCATGAATAAAGAGGATCAGGCGAATGTCTTACCGACCGAAAATCGTCATCACCGATGATGAGGTACGCATGACCGAGAGCATGAGAACCCTGCTCGGTGACAGGGGATACGATATCGAAACCTTCCAGAGCGGTCGCGACGCCCTCGATCACCTGCGGGCAAACGAATGTGACCTGGTTCTGATGGACGTCATGATGCCCGTTATGGATGGTTTCGAAGCCCTTTCGCACATCAAAAATCACCATCCCGAGGTTTCGGTCATCATGATGACGGGACAGGCTTCGATTGATTCCGCCATCCGGGCCTTGCGCGGCGGCGCCTACGACTATCTGTGCAAGCCCTTCGAATACGATGAATTGATTAAAAAGGTGGATAACGCCCTGAGTCACAGGCGGTTATCATACGAGAAGAATCTCATCCATCATCAGTTGCAGTGGACGGAGGCCCGTTACCAATACCTTGTCCATCATTCCCCGGACATCATTTTCACCCTCGGCCCTCAGAATAAATTCGTCTTCATAACGGACAAGATCAAGAACTGCACCGGCCTTAACGGACAAAACCTTATGGGAAAAAGCTTTACCTCCATTGTTTATCACCAGGATGTGGACAAGGTATCAAGATACCTGAAGGAAGTCCGTTCCGGGAAAACAACAAAGGAGCTCCTTGAACTCCGGCTCAAATGCGAATCCTGTAGTCACAACGGGACCCCCTGTTCAGGCGCGCATCCCATTATGGAATTGAAAGCGGCCTCCATGTCCAATGGCATCACCGCAGGTAACGGGGAACGACCCTCGGAAATATACGGTATTATCCGGGATGTCACACAAAGAAAGCGGAATGAGGAAGAAAAAAGAGCGCTTGAACGCCAGCTTCGTCAAGCACAAAAAATGGAGGCAATCGGGACGCTGGCCGGGGGCATCGCCCATGATTTTAACAACCTTCTCATGGCCATTCAGGGCAATATTTCCATGATGCTGATGCATTGCGATCCCTCAAACGCCCATTATGAACGACTGAAAAAAATCGAAAGGTACATCGAAACGGTTCAAAACTCACGTCCCAACTCCTGGGATATGCCAGAAAGGGGAAGTACGACGTCAAACCCCTCGATCTTAATCGCATAATCGAGGATACGGTTCAGACCTTTGAGCGAATGAAAAAGGAAATACGGTTTTACCTGGCCCTCGCGCCGGATCTGGAACCGATCGACGCCGACGCCAGCCAGCTCCAGCAGGTTCTCATGAATCTGTTTCTCAACGCCGCCGATGCAATGCCCGGCGGCGGGAGCATCACGGTCAAGTCAGGAACGGTCGATCATGACACGATCAAGCCCGGCTTATACAAACCCAAGCCCGGCCCCTATGTACTCTTGTCCATACGGGATACGGGAATCGGTATGGATGAAAAGACCAGGGAGCGGATTTTCGAACCCTTTTTTACAACCAAGGAAATGGGAAGGGGCACGGGGCTGGGCCTCGCATCGGTTTATGGGATCGTCAAGGGTCATCAGGGCTTCATCGAAGTTGACTCCGCCATCCACGGAGGCACGACTTTTCGGGTCTATATGCCCGTCTCTGAATACCCCATTTCCCAAACAACGGCGCCCGCCTCGGAAACGGTTCTCCGGGGAGACGGAACGATTTTGCTGATAGACGACGAGGAAGGCATCCTGGAAATCGGGAAGTTCATGCTTGAACAGATGGGCTATGAAACGTTGACAAGCAGAACGGGCGAGGAGGCGCTCGCCTGCTATGAAAGCCACCGGGACCGGATTAAACTCGTCCTGCTGGATATGATCATGCCCGGCATGAACGGCGGCAAAATATATGACCGGATCAAGCTGATCAATCCGGGGGCCAAGGTGCTTCTCATTTCCGGCTACAGCCTGGAAGGAGAAGCGAGGGAAATCCTCCGCCGGGGTTGCAACGGTTTTATCCAGAAACCATTCAAAATCAAGGAGCTGTCAAGGAAAATAAGAGAAATAACCGGGCCCCAGACTGCTCCCCCCACATCATAATCCCCGCAACCTGCCGATGCGGCGAGGGTTCGATTCATGACCGGGCGGCCACAGAAACGGCCGATAGAGCCGCCGGGGATCATCCATGACGTGACCGCCCCCTTCTCACGGAACATCCATTATCGGAACCCCGGTTCATTACGGCCTCATGGCAATGCCAAACAACGGAACGGCTTTCCCCTGCAACGTCCCCACCCGGCAATGAATGCTTTCGGAAAACGATCCAATCTGTTATGAATGCACAAATAAAGACGGGATGGGAAAAATGACGCAGGCAAAAGCGAAACGTTCGGGGGATCAGTATCTGGTATGGTTCGACACGGAATACTCCGGTCTTCATCTGGAAGACGCCTACCTGCTCCAGGTCGCGGCCCTGGTAACCGACCGGGCGCTCAAGCGGGTCATGCCGGCGGAGAGGGATATTCGTCTCGCCGTTCGCCTCCCGGCGGGGGCGGTCGTCAGTCCGTGGGTGGAGGAAAACCTGTCCGACCTGCTTGCCCTCTGCCGTTCCCCTCTGTCCTCCGAATTACGGGATGTGGATCGCCTCCTGGCGGATTACATCGACGGTTTTATCGGATCGCCGGCGGATCAGGAAAAACAACGCCCCATCCTGGCGGGAAACACCATCCATGCCGACTGGCGGCTCGCCCAAAAATATCTTCCCCATTTTACCAAACGACTCCATTACCGGCACCTCGATGTCACCACACTGAAAATTGAATGGCAAAATCTTCACGCAAAGGAGATATTTGAAAAGGAAGATCCCCAAAATATCAGGCGTTACTTTCCCGAAGCCCGTTTTACAGAAGGCGAAACCAGGCACGATGCCTACTACGACATCCAGGCATCCATCGCGGAACTGGCTTTCTATCGTCAACACCTGTTCAGAAAATGACAACCCCATTCATCCGCCGTCGCTGACAAAGGATCATGGGCGCTTCATTCCATTCTGAATTCTGAATTACATGCATATTGCATTAAATGAGATTGTTTCCTCCTTATTTTCTAAAATGTCACAATTGCCATCATAATCTCCATCGTATTCCGTTAAAGAAATCGGCGCCATCAACCGATAAGGAACATAAATGCATCAGAATGAAGGCGCCTGGCAGGTGTTTCATCGGGGCGCTTTCACCGGCTGATTAAAAGGAGGTTTTTCGCATATTGTCTTCAGACGAAAAGACGAGACTCTTGATTATCGGCACGGACGAAACGGCGGAAGCATTCTATAACGCCGTTGCTGACAACCCCGACATCATAC
>JAAYKM010000089.1 GCA_012522415.1 Deltaproteobacteria bacterium
ACTCGCAGGCCATCCAGCTTAAAGTGTCGTCAACGACAAATTGCTCGATGGTTCTGTTAAGCGCGCACTTCTTTCTTGTCGTTGGCGTCATTCTACCATTTTTCTTCGTTTTACAGGGTTTTTCAAAGTACAGCAAAAACCCTGACACGATTTTATTTCAAGATTTCTTGGATTCCTCAGCTACTGTCCTGCTTACCTTGTCATTTAGCGGCGGGCATGGCGAAAATGACGGCGTTTGTGCTTCATTCACTGAAATGGCATGATGGAGATAATTATAATTATGCGAGTCGTTGAGAAGATTTTCAGATCACCCCGTTCTGGACAGTTCTTAGAAGCCATGCAATTGAACTTTTTCTTAATCTTCTAATCTGGGAGAACCGCGATGAAAAAACACTGCACCTGGTCATTTATAACTCTGGTACAGCTATTAGGAATTTTCATCCTTCTTTCCGCGTGTGGTTTTGGTAAGTTTGATCCCGACAATCGAATCGCCGGTCTTCCTGTAGAAGGCGGAGATCCTGAAAGAGACCCGGAGCCGGGAGCGCCGGATCAAATTGATTTTTCGATTGATTCTGAGATCACGGATTTGCTGCCAAATGACAAGACCGAACCGGCCAGTCAGGAATACTCGACGAAGCAATCCGAAATGGAGGCGGTACCCACTTATATCCAGGAATCCGAAACGGATCCAACAATCGCCATGTCGGAAACTGCTGAAATAACTACAGATGTTTTTGAGCAGGGGTAGATGATTCAAAAACGCCACGGGTTGTCGTGGGGGAAGAATCACAGGCCAAAGGACACCCGAGACAACCAGCAAGTCTGAAACGACAACCGGAAGTACCTCGACAAGGACGACCAGCAAGACACAGACGACGACATCGGCCAGCAGGGCGACCACAACGACTAGCAGTAAAAAAATACGACGTTCACGCAAACGCGTACAGGAACCGTTTACCGGTCTGATACGAACAAAGATTATCAATACATGGGCAACACCAACTCAAAGAAGTTCCATCGCACAAGCTGCTGCTTTGCGGCCAGAACCAAAGAATCCAACCGGATCTATTTTGAGACACGAGTAGAAGCCATCGAGGCCGGTTACAAACCTTGCCAGCATTGTAAGCCTTAGTTCGCCTTTTTGTGGGCTTGCCTAGCTTTCGCCCGAAAGGTAAGCTACCAATAGGAATGAAGTGGTATGCCACCCCGGCGATTGAGCAGGGTCGGCACACCGTGTCCGAGGTGATTTGTATTCGTAAAATAAAAGAGATACTAAGATCTTCCAGACCGGGTAAAGAAGGTACGCCCTTACGCTTGCCCGGACTTCGGATCATCAAGACCTCTCTGGCCGTATTCCTTTGCCTTTTGTTTTACTCTTTAGTGCCCTTGCCTGAAAATTTCAAGGTAGTCACCGCCCTGATCGCGGCCATTATTTCATTGCGGAGCACGATAAAAGAGAGCTTTTTAGTTTCCTTTGCCCGGATTCAATCAACCCTGGTTGGAGCCGTCTTCGGGTATTTGGTTCTTTTATTTAAAGTCAGAGTTGGCCTGGAAGACAGCTCGCTGGTTTACGCACTTTTCCTGTCAGCGGCGGTGGTCCTTCTTATTTGGATCAGTGTCTCATTTCTCAAAGAGACGACGGGAGCGGGGCTGGGGGCCATCGTTTTCCTGGCCATTGCGCTGGGTCTGGCCGAGGGGGTAAGCCCCCATCAGCTGGCCATTGCCCGGTTTACCGATACCGTGATTGGGATTGTGATTGCCTTGATGATTAACAGATTACTTCCCTTCCCGGTGACCGGGGAGAAGGAAGAGGAATAGACCGGTTCATCAGTCTACGTAACAGCGTTCCATCCATTCGGGCTTGGATTTGTCCGTATAAACCGTGTACTTGGAAAGAAGCGCTACGGGACCGTAAGTCATCTTGGATTGACGGAGACCCGGATCCCCGTTGTCATCCTCCCGGTTGATGAAGGCTACCGATTTGCAATTGCCGAACATCTTGACGAACTCGGAGACCAGCATCTGGTAGACTCCCTTGAACTGGATATCCGCCTTTTCGATATGGATGTAGAGCGTGTCACCCTGGACTTCGGCCAGAGAAAAACCCGCCACCTGATCGCCCACAAAAAGAACACCGCCGAACATCTTGTAGTCGCGCATGTGGTCCAGGACTTCGCGGATCTTGCGGGCCTCTTCCTTGAGAGTGCTGTTGTCGGGTGGATTATCTTTCTCAATGGCGCAGGCGAATTCGCAGACTGCCTCCCGGTTGAAGGTGGTGATGATTTCAAAACGCCAGTCGGGGGTCGCCCGAAGGAAGCGGTTGATGTTGTTACGGGTGGAACGGTGTTTACCTCCCTTGAGCTCAAGCAGATCCCTGGCCTCGTAGAGGTAGTCGAAATAATCGCGTTCGGCGATGGCGTGGAAGTCGGGGTAACGGGCGGACAGCAGGGGCAGATCCTGGTCGCCCACAATGCAGAAGACCAGGGGTTCACCCTTTTCTTTGCAGTGCGCTTCCAGCAGGCTGAGCGCTTCTTCACGCCTCTCACCCAAAGGCATGGTGTAGGCCGTGTGCCGGTC
>JAAYKM010000090.1 GCA_012522415.1 Deltaproteobacteria bacterium
CCGGGCCAAATTATTTTTCATCGCCTGAACGTATGGGCGAATCCTTGGGGATTCCAGAATCATCGTCGAGTCGATGTTTCCAATTGTATAGCCTTTTTTTCTCACCAGACTACAGACTTCTTCCAGAAGAATCATGCTTGAAATATCCTTGTATGCCGGATCCGTGTCCGGGAAGTGGCAGCCGATATCCTCCTCGGACATGGCACCCAACAAGGCATCACAGATGGCATGCACCAGCACATCTGCGTCACTATGACCGGCAAGGCCTTTTTCGAAAGGGATCTTTACACCGGCGAGTACCAGGGGCCTGTTTTCACAAAATCGATGGCTGTCGTACCCAAATCCAATTTTCATCCTTTAACCAGCTCCCTTCGGCGTGTAATTATTTCCGCAAAAATCAAATCTTCCGGCGTTGTAATTTTAATATTTTCGTAACTTCCTTCGACTATTTTTACAGGGGTGCCTATTCTTTCCACCAATGATGCGTCGTCGGTTCCATAGTATTGCTCTTGGTATGCGGCTTCGTAGGCCTTAATGAGCGTCTCTTTATTGAACACCTGCGGGGTTTGAACCAGGAACAGGTTTTTTCGATCGACGGTTTTTTTGATTATGCCTCGTTTGTCAACCGATTTAACCGTTTCTTTAACGGGGACACCGGCAACAGCAGCGCCCGCTTGACGCCCGACCTGTATCGTTTTTTCGAGGATTTCCTTGTTTAACAGGGGTCTTGCCCCGTCGTGAATCACAATCAATTCATGTTCGGCGCACAAATATGGGAGAACATTGTTGATTGAATCCTGGCGGAGTTTTCCTCCGGGAATAACAGCTTTCACTTTCGTCAGCGAGAATGGCCGGACAACCGCCTGTTCGGCAAAATTCACATCGGTTTTTTTTACAACCACATATACGTCATCAATCAGATCCGAGTTTTGGAATATCAGGAGTGTATGGGCGAGGATCGGCTTGGCGTCAATCTTTAAATAGGTTTTAGGAATTGCATAACCCATTCTCAGGCCCGAGCCGGCTGCTGGGATGATTGCGGCTGTCTTCATTGGATAAAATAGAAACCCGGGATTATTTCCCGGGTTTTACAGTTTTACTTTGTAATGGCATTGGATCCTTTTTTATCTGAAGCAAGACCCTTCATTTCGGAAAAAACCATCCGCCCTGCCGTTGTTTGTAAAATGCTGGTTACCGTGATTTCCACGTTCATACCGACATATTTCTGCGCGTTGTCTACGATGATCATCATTCCGTCATCCATGTAGGCAACGCCCTGCCCAAGTTCTTTCCCTTCTTTTACAATTTTAACCGTCATGATTTCCCCGGGAAGAATAACAGGTTTCAAGGCATTCGCCAATTCATTGATATTGAGAATCTTTATTCCATGAAGCTCTGCGACTTTATTCAAATTGAAGTCGTTGGTTAGAATTTTCGCATGTATCTGTTTAGCCAATTCCAAAAGTTTGGCGTCAACACCTTTTGCATCGGGATAATCTTGGTCGATAATCTCGATATTCACAAATTTATCTTTTCTCATCCTGTTCAGGATATCCAACCCCCTCCTTCCCCGGGATCTTTTCAGTGAGTCAGGGGAGTCGGCCACATACTGTAACTCCTCCAGAACGAACTTGGGAATGAGTAAGGTTCCCTCGACAAACCCCGTGTCACAAATATCGGCGATACGTCCGTCGATAATGGCACTTGTGTCCACTATTTTCAAATTCTGACTGACCTTGACATTCCCGGACTTCATGAAGTGGAATTCGTCCACCTTTTTGGAACCGATCACCAATCCGAGATATCCCATAATACCGGTTAAGAGCGTGTAGATCCAGGGAACGACTTGCTGTTTTTCCATGATATCACTGACAAAGTGCATACCGAAAGCTAACAGGAAGGCAAAAAGCAAGCCGATGAACAAACCGGCGACGCCGCCGAAAATCGTTTTCAGGGGAAATTTTCTAATGGCTTTTTCGGAATAAATGACAAACCATGCTGTTAGTAAACCGAGTATTAAACCACCCATGGGATAGATGTTCAGATAGTCTTTAGGTGCTGCGGAATAATGGTACGCAATCCAGAAGCCGCTCAAACCACACGCCAGGATCAAGAGCATTCTAATCTGCATTTTTTCACCTCCTTTCTTTTTTATTTTTAAACGAAACGAATCTCACGTAAGGCATCATTTGAATAAGAAATACCCAGTTTTTACAGGAACAATAAGAATGCATGGCGCTGCAATTATTGCTGATATAGCCTCACAAGGTGCGATACACAAGTTTTTTCGCCAACAAAATGGCAGCAACGCACGAGGAGACACTATAAATGCATTGTATCAGACATTGTTTCCTGTGAGAACCAGATTCATCAATTCTTTCTCAATCGCAAAATTACCAGCCTGTTGAAATAAAGCAACATTGCCGAGGAAAAGGCCGCAAGCTGGCTGTCGAAACATTTCATATACTGGTATCTGGAAGCAAACGGATTTGGTCGTGTCCTGCAGGAAGGGGATTTGTAAACAAAAAAACTTAAAACAAAAAAAGTAATCTCGAGAGACTATCTGAAATTCTAAATTTCAATTCCTTCTTTCGAAGAATCTTAGAACCGCTTGAAATGGTTGAATGTTTACTTGCAAAGTTCGCGAGAAGTTGTATTATGCCAAGAGCAACAATAAGGCATATCTTCTGATTATAATGTAAAAACGCTGAAAATATTGAAGAGAGCGGCCATTGCTTTGATTGACTGTATATTTTCTTAAGGATAGTAGCTTTATGCCTCAAATATTCGACAATATAGAAACACATCTTTTATCCGCACTTAAAGATGCGATGGGTCTTTCCGAGCGCGCAGATTTCTGCGTAGGCTATTTTAACCTGCGTGGCTGGCGAAAAATTGATTCACTTGTTGAAAAATGGCCAGGCGGAGAAGGCCATTGTTGCAGGCTCCTGGTCGGTATGCAGCAACTGCCGCAAGAGCAATTACGTTCGGCGCTGAACCTGATCAAAGATGAAGAGCAAATCGATCAAGTAACAGCTATTGCTTTGAAGAAAAAACTTGCCCAGGATTTCCGCGATCAGTTAACCATCGGCATCCCGACAAACGAAGATGAGGCAGGTTTGCGGCGTCTTGCCTCTCAAATCACAGCAAAGAAACTGGTTGTGAAGCTGTTTTTGCGCCATTCTCTCCATGCCAAGCTTTATTTGTGTTTTCGGAACGACCCGCTCAATCCCAAAATTGGTTATTTAGGCAGCAGTAATTTAACGCTGGCCGGTTTATCAAAGCAGGGCGAGCTCAATGTTGATGTTCTTGACCATGATGCTTGCGACAAACTTGCCAAGTGGTTTACCGACCGTTGGGATGACAAGTTCTGCATCGATATTTCCAAGGAACTTGTCGAGATTATCAATTCCAGTTGGGCTCGTCCCGATCTGATTCCGCCCTATCAGATATACGTTAAAATGGCCTATCACCTTTCCCAGGAAGCGCGGGCTGGATTAACAGAATTTCGTATTCCCAGCGATTTTGGCAATATGCTTTTTGAATTTCAAAAGGCTGCAGTGCAGATTGCCGCCCATCACCTGAACAAGCGCGGCGGCGTGGTCATCGGCGATGTTGTCGGTCTGGGAAAGACATTAATGGCCACCGCTCTGGCTCGCATCTTTGAGGATGACCATGGCGTCGAAACGCTGATCATCTGTCCGAAGAATCTGGTGCGGATGTGGGAGGACTATCGCCAGCAATACCGGCTTCGGGCAAAGGTATTGTCCATCACTCAGGCACAAAGGGAGCTTCAAGACTTAAGAAGGTTTCGCCTGGTTCTGATAGATGAAAGCCACAACCTCCGCAACCGGGAAGGAAGCCGTTACCGTGCGATTGCTGAATATATTTCGGCAAATGACAGTCGCGTCATTTTACTTTCCGCCACACCCTACAACAAGACCTATCTGGATTTGTCCAACCAGCTCCGTCTGTTCATTGACGAAAAGAAGGACATCGGCATTCGTCCTGAGAAACTGATTCGCGAACTCGGTGAGACGGAATTCATAAGGCGACACCAATGCCCGGTTCGATCGCTGGCCGCCTTCGAGAAAACCGAATACGCGGACGACTGGCGGGACCTGATGAGACTGTATCTTGTTCGCCGGACACGAAGCTTTATTCAAGAAAACTATGCCAAATTCGATCCCGAACGTAAACGTAAGTATCTCGAATTTCACGATGGCACGCGCTCGTATTTTCCAACGCGCGTTCCCAGAACGGTGAAATTCAAGATCAGTGAGAAAGACCCCGACGATCAGTATGCGCGCGTATTCACGGACGATATCGTCAAGATCATTGACGATTTGAATCTGCCGCGATACGGCCTCGGCAATTATATAAAACCGACACCCCACAAGCCGCCGCCGACGGATGAAGCCAAAGTATTGGCCGACTTGTCCCGCGCTGGGGCGCGACTCAAAGGATTTTGCCGGACAAATCTTTTCAAACGTCTGGAAAGCAGCGGGCAGTCATTTCTCCTTTCGGTCGAACGGCACATTCTCAGAAACTTTATTTGTCTGCACGCCATTGAAAATGATTTGCGGATTCCCATCGGCACGCAGGATATGGGGTTGCTTGATCCCCTGGCGAACGATCAGGATACGGACCTTTGGGATGCCGCCGACGGGGATGAAAATAACAACACCCAAACTGAACCGGCAGCAGCTAGGCCGCAGGCGACAACTGAAGATATATTTAAAGAACGGGCTGCCGCCGTTTACGATACCTATGCTGGGCAATTCCATCGCCGCTTCAAATGGCTTAAACCGCAATTGTTCAACGATGCCCTGACCAAGGATTTGCGCAAGGATATTCAGTCATTGATGCGTGTCCTGAAAAAGGCCGACGGCTGGGACCCGAAACGGGACATGAAGCTTCAGGAACTTCTGGCGCTCTTAACTGAAAAACATGCCGACGATAAAGTGATTGTCTTTTCACAATTTGCCGATACGGTTAATTACCTTGCTGAAGAGTTAAAAAAGGCCGGCATGCAGGCAATAGAAGGCGTGACCTGAGACACTGAAGACCCGACTTCCATTGCTTACCGATTCATTCCCACGAGTAACGGCAAGCGGCAGGCGATTCCTCCGGAAAAGGTGCTTCGTGTTGTCCTGGCCACGGATGTGTTAAGCGAAGGTCAGAACCTTCAGGACTGTGCTGTTATTGTAAACTTTGATTTACCCTGGGCTATTATTCGTCTCATTCAGCGGGCAGGCCGTGTTGACCGTATTGGGCAGAAATCGGATACGATCCTGTGCTACTCCTTCCTTCCCGCCGAAGGTGTGGAGAGGATTATTCGTCTTCGATCGAGAGTTCAGCAGCGTCTGCAGGAAAACGCGGAAGTCGTCGGTGCGGATGAAACCTTTTTTGAAGATCAGGATGATGCGCAGGTTGTACGCGATTTATTCACGGAGAAAGCAGGCATTCTTGACGGCGATGAAGATACGGAGGTTGATCTTGCATCTTATGCTTATCAAATATGGAAAAATGCCATCGACCGCAATCCCGAACTGGCGAAAACAATTCCGGCCATGCCAAATGTGGTTTATTCAACGAGGCCACATAAGCCGATAGCCAATCAACCAGAAGGGGCTTTGCTGTACCTGCGTACCGCCGAGGGAAACGACGCCCTGGCCTGGATGGATAAGAACGGCATCAGTGTCACCGAATCACAGTTTGCAATACTGAAGGCCGCCGAATGTACATTTGAGACCCCGGCGCTGCCAAGGCATAAGCAGCACCACGAAATGGTTGCCGCAGGTGTGAAACTGATTGTTGAAACCGAAAAATCCGTCGGCGGGCAGTTGGGGCGTCCTTCCGGTGCCAGGTTCAGAACCTACGACCGTTTGAAAGCCTACGCTGAAGAAGTGAAAGGCACACTTTTTGATACATCGGAATTTCGTAAAACCATTGAAGATATTTACAAATATCCCTTGCTTCAGTCCGCAACCGACACACTGAACCGCCAGCTCAAAAGTGGTATCAGCAACCAGGCGCTGGCCGAGCTGGTCATGTCGCTGCGCGCAGACGCCCGTCTCTGTCGTGTTTCCGAAAGCGTTGAGTCAGCAGAGCCGCAAGTGATTTGTTCCCTGGGACTCAAGGAAGAAGCGGAGAAAGGCAACGGGTAAAATCATGATAATTAATGTGGCGGAAGTCCGGCTGTGTCTCAAATCATTCGATTTCAAAAACCTCTTTCGTGAACACCTTGGCTGGGACAATCACAATGCGCAACTTGAAATCCCTGTCAACAATGAGACGATTTCTCTTAACGCCATTGCCCAGAAAAGGGGGTTTGTTGCATTTGTTTGTGAAGGCCATATCCCGGAGCGTGCCACACGCCTAAAAATTGACCACCAAATAACAAAATCCGCCCGCGAACATTTTGTGATTTACGCGGATAAAGCAAAAGGACAACAGGTCTGGCAGTGGGTGCGCCGCGAACAAGGGAAGCCGTTGGCCAGCCGCGAACATCGTTTTGATACCCGTCAGTCGGGCGATCCTCTGATCCAGCGGCTTAATCAGATTGCCGTGGACATGGAAGAAGAGGAAAATATAACGATTGTTGATGTGGCTGGAAAGGCGCGCGCTGCTTTCGATGTCGATAAGGTCACCAAGAAATTTTACGAGCGCTTTAAAACAGAACACGCTGCTTTCCTCAAGCAAATCAAAGGTTTTCCTAAGCCGGTCAAAATTGGCGGCAAAGACGAACCACATCCCGATCTTCAGTGGTACACCTCGCTCATGCTCAACCGGTTGATGTTCGTTTATTTCATCCAGAAAAAGGGCTTTCTCGATGGCGATACGGAATATCTGCGCAATCGCCTGAAACTGGTTCAGCAGGCGCGGGGTAAAGACAAGTTTCTCTCTTTTTACCGTTATTTTCTGATGAGGCTCTTTCACGAAGGCCTGGGGAAATCACCCGGCGAACGCAAACTTGATGCAACAATAGAAAAACTGTTAGGCCGTGTGCCTTTTCTCAACGGAGGTTTTTTTGAAGTCCACGACCTCGAGCAAAAGCACACCGAAATAAACATCCCCGATGAAGCTTTTGAAAAGCTCTTTGATTTCTTTGACCAATACCGCTGGCACCTGGACGAACGGCCTCTGCGCGCCGATAATGAAATCAATCCCGATGTTTGTCGGCTACATTTTTGAAAAGTATATCAACCAGAAGCAGATGGGCGCCTACTACACCAAGGAAGACATTACCGAATACATCAGCAAAAATACAATAATTCCCTTTCTTTTCGACGCCGCACAAAAGAAATGCGCTATTGCCTTTCAGCGAGGTGGCGCCCTGTGGCGTCTTTTACGCGACAACCCCGACCGATACATCTATCCGGCAGTCCGTCACGGTGTGGTAAGTGATGACGGTTCGATTGTGCCGGAATCGGCTTTGCCGGCTTTTGTGCAAAAAGGCATGCACACTCCTAAAGAACGCATGCATGACAAACGCTACAATCTTCAGCAAGCGCAGGCCGGAGATTCACTGCGGTTAGTTACGGAAACCTGGCGGGAATACGTTTGCCGCCGCAACCGCTGCCTTGAAATTCGCGAGAAACTGCAAAATGGTGAAGTCCATCAGATTAACGAGCTGATCACACTGAATCTGGATATCTGGCAGTTTGTCAGCGATGTGATTGTTAATGCCGAAGGGCCGGAATTGCTGCGCGCTTTCTGGCAGGCGATTATTAAAATTACCATCCTTGATCCCACCTGCGGGTCGGGCGCTTTTCTCTTTGCCGCTTTACGAATACTGGAAACGCTTTACAGCGACTGCCTGGCGTGTATGGAGCGGTTTATTGAAGACCTGGAAGGAAAACCTCATCACCCCGAACAATACGGGGATTTTAAAAAAATTCTGACGCAAATTGCCAAACATCCCAATGAACGCTACTTTGTTTTAAAGTCCATCATCATCAACAACCTGTTTGGCGTGGACATCATGAAAGAAGCGGTGGAAATCTGCAAACTGCGTCTCTTCCTGAAACTGGTCGCACAGGTGGAAAAGGTTGAACAGATCGAGCCGCTGCCTGACATGGATTTCAACATCCGCTCAGGCAATACATTGGTCGGCTATGCGACGGCGGATCAAGTGCGCAAAGCCTTTACGGAAGAGCGAAAATCTGACCGCCAGGTGCAGAGCAGGCTGCTGATGGGCGAGGAGGAAGACAGCTACAAGCAGTTCGAGGAAAGCGCTGAGCTGGCTGATAGGGCATTCCGACAGTTTCGCGCCCAACAAACCACGCACGGCGGAAAGGTCACGCACAAAGACAAGCTGGATTTGCGCAAGCGTCTGGCTGAGCTGAACGCCGAACTAGACCGCAATCTGGCGTCAGACTACGGCATCACGTCCAAAAACAGCGGTTCAAAAACCACTTACGAACAGGCTTTTACAAAATGGAAGGAAAACCATCAACCTTTCCACTGGTTTGTCGAGTTTTATGGAATTATGAGCGAGGGCGGTTTTGATGTGATTATCGGAAATCCGCCGTATGTGGAATACGCTAAGGTCAAAAAGGATTACACTATTAATGGGTATGCAACCGAGAGTTGCGGGAATCTATATGCCTTTTTAACAGAAAGGTCTTTTTGCTTTCTTCAAGAAGAAGGAAGTTTCGGTTTTATCGTACCAATAAGCCTTGTTTGCACTCAAAGGATGGAAGTATTGCAAAATTCCATTGCGAGTTTTTCTAAAAATATTTGGCTGAGTAATTATGCTGAACGCCCTGGTAAACTATTTATAGGCGCGGAAGTATTATTAACAATTGTGTTAACGAGAACTGGTATCAGTAGCGCAAATTATTTCACAACTAAATTTATGAAATGGGCATCAGAAGAGCGGTCTAATCTATTTCATAGAATTGAATATCAAAACATTCAAAACAAAATTAAACCTTACGTAATCAACAAGCAAAGCGAAGCTATAGAATCACAAATAGTAGATAAGCTATTAAATCAAACTAAGCAACTTGGTTACTATTTCCAGTCCAATTCAAAATATCCAGTTTATTACCGCATAGGAGGAGGAAGATACTGGAAAATATTTACGAACTTTCAACCGCAATTTATCCTCAATGATAAAAACTCTGTTTCCAGTCGTGAGAATTATTTGTATCTTGAAAAAGCGGAACTGCGTGATGTAGTCATCACGTTGTTAAGCAGTTCTCTTTTTTACTGGTATTTCATCATGACAACCAATTGTCGTGATCTCAACCCAAGTGATTTAAATAACTATCCGTTTCAGATGGAAACTATGTCTGAGAAACACATTTCTCTGTTGGCGCAACTATGTAAGACACTGATGATAGATTATAAAAATAATAGTCTGCTTAAAGAGAAGACTTCTTCTTTAACCGGGGCTATCAAGTACCAAGAATTCTACCCCCGTTTAAGTAAGAAGATCCTTGACAACATTGACAAAGTCCTCGCCCAACATTACGGACTCACCGACGAGGAACTGGATTTCATCATCAACTACGACGTCAAATACCGCATGGGAAACACCGATGATGAAAACAGGGATGACGAATAGGCGCAACCGGACAATCGCAGAAAACGGCGCGTTCAGGGAACGCGCCCTACAGCATACGGGCCAGCAATATTTTGTAGGGCGCAATCCCCGGTTGCGCCGCAAACATTGCGATATTCGGCGTGTTCGGAGAACCCGCCCTACAGAATTAAATATCGCGGCGCAGAACGCGCCCGACAAAACGATTTGAATCGTGCTTGTAGGGATTGCTCCCCGAGCAATCCGCAAAAGATGGCGACATCAAATACCGCATGGGAAGCACCGGCGATGAAACCGGCGATGATGAATAGCTTGTAGGGCGCAATCCCCGATTGCGCCGCAAACATTGCGATATTCGGCGTGTTCGGGGAACGCGCCCTACAGAATTAAATATTGTGGCGCAGAACGCGCCCGACGGGAGGAAAGTGCTGCCGAAACGAAAACAGATTCATCTGGTGGATTACGATTATTCCAATACTAATGATGTTTTTTTCGTGACGCTCTGCACGCACGACAAAAAGCCTTATTTTCAAAATCTGCAATATGCGCAATATATCGCCCAGGAAATTGATTTTCGCTCGCGTGTGTCGGAAGAGGTAACCGTGTTTGCCTGGTGCATCATGCCCGACCATCTGCATATTTTATTGAAGCTGAACGAAGGTTACGGCAAATCGCTTGCCAACTGGGTGGCTGCCTTCAAAAGATACAATGCGCGCATCTTGTCGATGATGCACGAGGTCAAACCTTTGTGGCAGGCCAATTTCTATGAGCATGTTGTTCGTAAGGAGGAATCGTTAAGAGCGATTGCCGAATACATCGCCAATAATCCCGTTAGAAAAAATTTGGTGAAACACTGGCAGGATTATCCGTTTGTTAAAATTAATGATGCCGCTTTTTGACGGTATGTAGGGCGCAATCCCCGATTGCGCCGCAAACATTGCGATATTCGGCGCGTTCGGGGAACGCGCCCTACGGTAATGTCGGAATGTTCCCGATCAATCCGCAGTCGGACGATCATATCCGGCGCAATCGGGGCTTGACCCCTGCTAAAATTGCCTATTGACTTTTAGTGAAGCTGTTGTAAGGTTATTACAACAGAAAGGTGGTGATAAATATGGCGATAGCAAAAACGTTCGGCGATTTTTTCAAAGCAAAGAGAATCGGCAACGGGCTAACATTACGGGAGTTTTGCCGGATTAATGGTTTTGATCCCGGTAATGTAAGCAAAATTGAAAGAGGTCTTTTTCAACCGCCGCAATCGAAAGAAATGCTTTTGAAATATGCGATGGCTCTAGGCATTTCCGAAGGATCGGAAGATTGGCTTAATTTCTGTGACTTGGCAATCACCAGCGCCGGAAAGCTGCCCGACGATGTCGTTACAAATACGGAACTGATGAATGCGCTGCCGGTGTTGTTTCGCACCGTCAGAAACAAAAAACTCGACGAAGAAGGTTTGGAAAAGCTGATTAAATCCATTAAGAGAGAATTGCGCTAATGTTCAAATGCCCCTATTACAGTTATACTGAAATCGGCAATCAGACTGAAATATTCCTTAAACAATATCATCCCGGCCAGGATATTCCCGTTCCTGTTGAGGAAATTATTGAATTAAAACTGAACCTGAATATATTTCCCTTTCCCCGGCTCTATAAAGACCACGGGTTAAGCGGTTTTCTGAGCCACGATCTGACAACGATCTACATCGATGAAGTGCAGTACAATCAATTCAACGAAAAATACCGCTACACGTTGGCTCATGAGTTAGGCCACTATGTTTTGCATCGGGTATGCTATGGGGAACTGCAATTTAAGTCTATTGAAGAATATGCCCGCTGGAGAATATCAATGCCGGTCGATGAACTTAGCTGGTTTGAAACACAGGGTGAATGGTTTGCCAGCCAATTACTTGTACCGACACAGCAATTGATCAAGACTTGTCAAGAGACCGTCGCCAAGCATAAAAAAGACTTTAAGAAGCTTTCAACGATTCCGGACGACATATGGTCGTATATTGCTATTGAAATTGCCGACTGCTTTGAGGTTAATCCACCCGTCGTTGAAAACAGAATTAAAAAAGAAAACATCCCGTCTAAAATACCCATTTTAGATGAATAATAAATCAAGATGACAAGTCTTTTTCGCCACGAAGTTTATCATCGTGCGAGAGGAACGAATTGATATGATCATGGGGGGGGAGAGAAAACGAGGAGGAAAATCCGCTTTTCCCATAAAATGCAAAACCCCATGCGCTATTTACGAGCAACCGTCCGGAAGCCCACGCATGAGGAATTACTTGCGGTTTGAATATGGCTTTTTCGTGACGCGACGTCAAGTATAAAAATGGGGGCGGACAGCATGTTAAGAGTGATCGTCAATGAAGGAGAAGAATCAAGAATATGAACGTTCATACCATTAGACGGTCAGACAGCCTTTATCCGGAGGTTTTAAAAAACCGCCTTTCCAAAGAGGCGCCTGCCGGGCTGTATGCGCTGGGCGAAACCGCTATTTTGCGTCAGCATCTTTTGGGCCTGATTTGCTCAATCCAATGCCCCGGCAGCGTTGTGCTCAAAACATTCGATACTGTCCGTGCTTTGAAGGATGCCGACGTTACCGTTGCGGGTGGTTTTCTCTCACCGATGGAACGCGATTGCCTGGATATTTTATTACGCGGTAAACAGCCGATCATTCTCTGCCCGGCCAGAAGGCTTAAAGGCATGCGCCTTGGCCCAAAGGTAAGGCATGCGATTGATGAAGGACGATTGCTTGTGCTTTCCATGTTTGATGACAGTGTTCAGCACACCACAGCCTCGCAGGCAGTGCAGCGCAACAATCTGGTTGCCGCCCTGTCCGATACTCTTTTTGTCCCATATGCCGCCCCCAATGGCAAGACATGGAAAACAATCCATGCCGCATTGAAAAGGAAACAACCGGTTTATACCTTCGGCCTGGAAGACAACGCCACTCTCATCGCTTCCGGCGCACAGCCTTTGGAATTTCTGCTACAGCGGACTGATTCTAAAGATATACAGAAAGTGGTATTTAACCAATTATAATGCGGCTTTGTATTAATGAAAATTAGGCAATTCAGGGGACATCCATGATAAGCAATCTCAAGAGGAAAACGGAGATTTCCCTATTAAGATTGGACGTCTTATGGATGACCATAAAAAACGCTTTTCCCGAAACCAGAACCGGGGGAACATTCAGAAAGATCAGTTTTTCAACAACCGGCCGGATTCAGCGGTTCGCCCGAGACTGGGAAGATTGTTCCCACCCGAAAGAGGATGCAACCGGCGGCCAGGGAGAGAAGACAAGAACCCCCTGAGCCGTTGAGCCGTTTCTCCCGCTGGGCCGCACTCCATCGACATCTCCACGGTGAGAGTATCCCATCCCAATCCTCACGACCCTTTTTAGCTCAATTTATCACGACCGGAAACACTGGCTGTTCGCCTGGCAAAATAACACCGCCAAATGTTAAAGAACAAAGCAATGGGATCATTCAAATGTGCGGGGAAGTTGAATAAAATGCATATCTGCTAAAAGATGAGTTGAAAAAAAGCGGCAATTCGGCAAGGGGAAAAATGCGGATTCGAATAAAGAACTGCAAAGCATTACTGGACAGTGAAAAGCATCTCCAGGTCTTTTTCTACTTTGGTTTCTTCGAGCTTGCTTGCGACAGATATTTCTTTGATCAGCAGATTCTTGGCCGTGTCCATGATCTTCCTTTCGCCGAAGGACAGGTTCTTGTCTGTCTTTAGCACCAGAAGATCTCTTAGAACGCTTGCAATCTCGAAAACAGAACCTGTTTTGATTTTTTCCAAATACTCACGATACCTTTTATTCCAGGTTTGCTTATCGATGGTTACGTCCTTGCATCTCAAAATATCATATATTTTGGAGATATCATCTTTGTGGATTACCTCTCTCAGTCCAACAGAGTCTGCTGAATCGGTGGGTATCATGATTTTCATGCCGTTACCCATGATTTTCATGATGTAGAACATCTGTTTGTTACCCATGATTTCTTTTTTTTCTATCGACTCAATCACGCCAACGCCCTGTGCCGGATAAACCGCCAAATCACCAATCTTAAACATGTCAATACATCCTACGATTTATTTAATCGTCGCCATGCTACCACAGAATTGGTAAATAGTCAATAATTGCGCTGATATCTTCTCGGCAAGCGGTTTGAGAAGGTTTGCGCTTTGAATCGTGAGGGAATGTTTGCTAAGATTTCATATAAAACCATGCATTGATTTGTAAAGATCCCTGTCCAATTGTGTGGGGTCATTTTTTTCGTATTCTTCAACAATCATTTTCAGTCTCTCGTACAGTCGCGTGTTCGATAAGTCATCCAGGCTGTTAAAAAGGCCTCTTCTTCTTCCAAGCCTGTAAATCATCCTGTCTTTTTCGGACATACCGAAATATCGGTCGATGATATCGAGCATTTTCCGCTTGTCATCGGGCAGCATCCCCTCGATTTCCTGTAAAAGATTCAAAATGTGATCGCTGACGATATACGTGTTCTGACAATGGAGGTTTTCAATGATTTGCCTGATTTCATTCAGAACGTCTTCATCTCCCAAAGGTCTGAACAAATTATTTCTCATGGTATCGAAAAGCGCCGTCCCTTCTCTGACTTGCAGTGATCTTATTCGGATAAAATCGGGATTGATGGTATTCAGGACTTCCGCCGTATGCATTGCGTGCTCTGTCGACCATCGATCCCCCCCCAAGCCCGGCATGATGTACTCGCAAAGAGAAATACCGCCGGCCATGATGCGTTTACCGCCTTCAACATGATCCGCCGCCGTTTCCCCCTTTTTAATGAATTCCAGAACCGGGTCATAACCGCTCTCCATACCCACATGGATTCTGGAGAGGCCCGCTGTTCTTAATCTCACAAAATCCTTAATTTCTTTTTTTGCCGCTGTCTTGGAACGGCCGTAGGAGGTAATTCTATTCACAAACGGGAATTTCTCTTTTATATATTGCAGGACTTCAACAAGATCATCGGTTTTCATGATGATTGAATTAGCGTCCTGCAGGAAAACGGACCTTCCTCCAAAATAAAGCCAGGCCGCGACAGATCGATAGGCGTCACTGTAGCCGTAATCGTTGAATATCATATGAATGACCGTGTCGCTGATTTTCCCGCCTTGCCCTTGTTTCCAGGATAATTCCCTGATTCTCTGAGCGGTATCATGCACCGCATCGATTTCTTTTTTTATCTCCTCGACGGAACGCAGAGAAAATTTTGAGTTACGATAGCTGTGACAAAACGTGCATTTATTCCAGGGACAATTTCGTGTCGCTCTGATTAGAAGGCTTTCCGCTTCACTGGGAGGTCTGATTGGCCCTTGTTCAAAAGTTAATTCCATGGATGGCCTCTGATTTGTTTAATCGTCCTAAGGTAAAAAAAGGAGGGGGTCTTTGGTCTTGTTGTGATGTCTGATTTCAAAGTCGATACTTCCCTTTCCGGATGGACCCGGAACGCTTAGCCCGATTTTCTGCCCTTTTTTGACAAGCTGGTCAATCTGTACCAGTCTTTTCCCGAGATGTGTGTATACGGTGGCATAATTTTGATCATGCTTGATAATGACGGTCTCACCGTAATCTTTCAGTAGGGCCGAAAAAATTACTTGACCTCCGGAAGCTGCGAGAACAACCGTTTCTGTTTTCGTCTCAATGCGAATTCCATTATAAAACATGCCATTGGGCTGTGGGCCGTATTTCGAAATAACCCGGCCTTCCACAGGCCAGATGAATTTTCCCCTTTCAACACCCTCCTGTTTGCGAATCGGGGTCCCTTTATTCCTGTCATTGATTTGTCTGGCTTTTTCTTGTATTTCGCCTTGCTTCTCCAACTTCCCCTGAAAGGGAGTGGACTGCCCCTCTTCCTTTTCTTTGGGTTTTTGAGTGACTTCCTTCGCAGCGGGTGCTTCGGCCGGTACAAAGAGAACCATGCCCTCTTTGATCAATGTATTTGTCAGATTGTTCGAATCGGATAATTCTTTCACGCTTATCCGATTGGCCTTAGCAATACTATACAATGTGTCACCTGGCTTGATGACATAATAGTATCCTTTTCTCGATTCTGGTTTTGCGTAATCCCGAACGCATCCGAAAAGAACTAAAATAATGAGAGGAATTAAAATTATATGCTTGTGAAGTCTTCCCATTTTCGCTACAAAATTTATTATTTGCACTGGTCCCGATTTCGATTTATTGAGTCACTGTCATCAGTATACTGTGCTGCCCCAGGCGAAATCTCCAATTAGATCAACAAAACGGCATCCGCCTAGGTTATCCTGCCTGATATCACTGAGATCTTCCGATAACCTCGTCACCTTGTAGAGAGTCTGCATCCGATGGTCACCGATAGGCAGAACGATTCTGCCGCCAACAACGAGTTGGGATAGTAAGTTGTTCGGCAAAGTCGGTCCACTCGCCGTAACAATAATCGAATGAAACGGGGCCTCCTCTTTCCATCCGTAGGTGCCGTCTCCGACACGGATAGCCACATTGAAATAACCCAGGGCATCCAGACATTTCCTCGCCCCGGATGCCAAATTCGCGATCCTCTCGATGGAAAAAACCTGATCAGCCAGTTCCGCCAAGATGGCTGTCTGGTATCCCGAACCCGTTCCTATCTCCAATACCTTATCCTTCTTCGTTATTTCCATAGCCTGGGTCATTAGTGCAACAATATAAGGCTGTGAGATCGTCTGCCCTTCTCCGATTGGCAATGGATTGTCCTGATAGGCTTGAGCCTGCAACGCCTCATCGATGAATATATGACGAGGGATGGTTTCCATCGCGGCCAGAACCGCGGGAGAAGTGATCCCTCTGGAGCGAATTTGGGTTTCCACCATTTTTATTCTTTGTTTTTGGAATAAATCTTTCATTTGCCTTTCACATATTCCTTTTTCGGCGGGATGGGGTAAACCTTTTCGACCCAATGATGCTTCCGCAGTCCCAGAGCTTCTCTGGTTACAATAAGGTAATAATAATGGGTTTTTGCTTTTTCCCGAACTGCATTGAACAGATCGATCCTTAGGTTGATCTGTTCAGTTGTCAATTCCCCGTTTGTCGAGACCTCCGTCTCCGATGTGCCGAGACCGCTTTCCTGACATGGAATGCGAAACAGGGACCTGCTGCCATCTTTGATGGCTTCTTCAATATATTCAAGCTGGTGCAGATTGCTTACCAATTTTTCTGCTGCTTTTGCCAAAACAGCCGCCCGTTCCCGCAAAAACTCTTCCTGCAGGACTTCTTCAATTGATCTGCCTGTCTTCACTGCTTTAATCATTCACCAAAATTTTCCGTTTATTAACATGCATAACTTCATTTTTCAATCATACCGTATATAATATGAATTTTGCGCTGTTATGGGATCTCCTAATCCTGTCTTTTCGTAAAAGAAATGAGAAAACTCATGGTATACTGGTTGAAGATTCAAGAAAGATACAGGAGACGATCGATTATGTCCAACGGCAATTGCTTACCCCGTGTCCTCAGGGGTACGAAGCCGGATGGCGAAAAGATGAGGCTCTAGGACTTTCCGCTCCTTACAGTTCCTCATCACTTCTTGGGCGGATCGGGACACGGGATCCGGTTAATTTTTGCTATGTACGGTCTGAAGAAGGGATCGGCTTTTTGGTTAAGCCTTGCAGAAAAGTATTTTAGCGGGATACCCTGTTTCCCCGGGCATGGAGAGATCCCTTCGATGCAACTGGACCTTCTAGAGCGTACCGTACTCTTTGTCGGTTCAGGAGGTTGATAAAATGAAAGTGCGGATTAATAAATCGTTTTTGTCTTTGGTTGTTGGCGATATCACGAAAGAATCGGCGGATGCCATCGTCAATGCAGCGAATTCCGGTTTGCGGGGTGGGGGCGGCGTCGATGGCGCCATCCACCGTGCAGGCGGCCCGTCCATCATGGAGGCGTGCCGAAAAATTGGCTTCTGTCCTACCGGAAGTGCAGTCCTGACGCCCGCTGGACTTTTGAAAGCGAAGTATGTCATTCACGCCGTCGGCCCAATTTACCAGGACGGCCGACACGATGAAGCGATGCTTTTGCGAAGCGCCTACATGTCATGCCTGGATCTGGCATCACGTCATGGAATCAAATCCATAGCCTTCCCGGCCCTCAGTGCCGGGGCGTACGGTTATCCCGTGCATTCGGCCGCGCGGGTTGCCCTGGAAACGGTGATGGAATACTTAAACGGCCATCCTGAAATCGAAGTCGTCGATTTTGTCCTGTTCAGTCAGGATGTATATGAGGCATTTGCAGAAGAACTGCAGGATCTCCTGCCGGCCATCTAATCGCTGGGGTGCATGGACTATTTTATCACCACATTTTGATTATTGTAAATCCTCCAACCTACATGAAGAAACAGGGATTTCAGTACAAATCGTTGAGCATTCCACAATCTGTATGGTGACATTTTTTGAAGCTGATATGATATCTTCTTTAGGCAGCACAACAGGGGGGCGGCCAACTACCTTGGTCGAGGGAATTTTGCCTGGGAGATGTTATATGATTCAGGTTATTCCGAAACAATCCTTATGACCCACCGTAATAGCGGGCGTTTAATCGCAAACGGTTACCCAGGTGGAGGGTTCCCTTGCCCTCGATGATTCCCACCACCAGGGAGGCCACAATCCTTGTGCCTGACGGCGCTTGCGGAAATTTCGGACAGGCGGAAATGCCGTCCGGCAAAGGGGTAATGGAGCGTGTATGAAAAAGAACATGAACAGTTTTAAGCGGCTGCTGGATGAACATTACTGTTGGCCTTGCCCGTTTCCTTTC
>JAAYKM010000091.1 GCA_012522415.1 Deltaproteobacteria bacterium
GTGCTCCTCCCCACGGAGGGGGCAATCCGTCTTTTCGGCAAACCCGTGGGGGAAATAAAACGGATCGACCTGGCTAAAATCGTGGCGGTGGTGCCGCAGATTTCGCCCATGATTTTTTCCTTAACGGCCCAGGAGGTTGTTCTCATGGGACGAACACCCCATCTGGGTCGGTGGCGCTTCGAGGGGGAAGAGGATCATGCGATCGTCAGGCGGGTCATGGAAAAAACCGAGACCCTCCAACTGGCCGGACGAAATATGAATCAACTAAGCGGCGGCGAAACGCACCGGGTGTTGATCGCCCGGGCTCTGGCCCAGGAGCCGCAGATCCTGCTTCTGGACGAACCCACGGCTTTCCTGGACATCCGCCACCAGGTCGATTTTCTGAATCTGGTTCAGAGGCTAAACGAGGAGCAGGGAATGACGGTGATCGCCGTCACCCACGACATTAATCTCGCGTCCCTTTACTGCAAACAAATCGCTCTGTTGAAGGAGGGACAAATTCAGGCTCTGGGCTCTCCAGAGGAAGTCATAACGGAGGAGAGGATTGAAGCCGCGTATCACCTATCCGTGACCGTCGATCACCATCCCGTGACCGGCCGTCCCCGGGTGACACCTGGAAGAGAGGAACCATCGGATAACGGAAACCGGTTGAAGCCGGTGCTGCCCCGCAACTGTGAGCGGAACGAAACCCGGAAGAACCACTGATTATCTTTCAAGAGAATCGGGAAGGGCCGGGAAGTAGGAGTCAGCCGCAAGCCAGGAGACGTATCCGACGGAAAAATAACCACCTTCCCGAGGGGGAAGAAAGGAGAAGAATGATGAAAAGATTTTTTTTGTTGTTTTTGGCAGCGGTTCCGATTTTTTTCGTTCTACAATCCGTTGCGGCTGCAAACGCGCCCACAGGCCATTCCACGGGGGAAACCCTCCAGATGGAGGAAGTGGTCGTCACGGCCACGAAAATCCCCGAAAAACGCAAGGACATTCCCAACGCCGTCGTTATTCTGGATGAAGAGGATATCCGGAAATCGGGAGCGAAATCCATCGGGCAGCTCCTGGCCAACGAACCGGGCATCGACTGGCGAAGCTACGGCAACTTCGGCGGAGCCGCCCAGGAGATCCAGATCCGCGGCATGCGGGGCAACGGCACCCAGATGCTCGTCAACGGCGTCAATGTCAATTCGCCCTCCCTGGGGCTGGCTGACGTGGGTAAAATTCCCTTGAACAACGTCGAACGGATCGAGGTGATCAAGGGTTCCGGATCGCTTCTCTACGGCTCGGGTGCCATGGGAGGCGTCGTGAACATCATCACCAAACGGCCCGACCGGGATAAAACGGATCTGAAAATCGGGGCGGGTTACGGTTCGCAGGACACGTACCGCCTGTGGGCCGAACAGGGCATGTTCGTCGCCGGCAATCTCGGTTACTACCTGACGGCAAACCGCGCGGAGACAAACGGGTTTCGCTCTAACAGCGACTTGCGTCAAAACGACGTTTCCCTGAAGATGGTCCTCGAACAAAGCGAAGCCGTCGATATCAGCCTCTATGGCGATTACCTCGACCGGACTTACGGCATGCCCGGCGTCAAACCGCCCCGGGGAACGGCGGATTATTATATCGGCGGCAAGAAGTTTTATGACAACGAGGCGGCAAGCCTTCTGGATTACAGCGAAGACCAGGACGGACACGTCGTTCTGGAAATCAAGGGTAAACCCCGGCACTGGCTGGGCTACCAGGGCAAAGGCTATTACACCCACATGGAAAATTATAATTACAACCGTTATGCCTTCGACGGTTCCGGAAACAAAAACTGGATCACCAACGAAGTCAAAGGGGCGGACGGACATGTGGATCTTCATCCGTTCGACGGGGCAACGCTTCTGCTGGGAGGGGAATATCGGGACCTCCGCTGGGGGAGCAAAACCCATGCCTTGGACAGCTCCGGCGCCCGGAGCGGGAAAACGGCCACCCACGCCCACCTGTTTACGCGGGGCTTTTTTTCGGAGGCCCAGTACCGGCCGTCAGACTACTGGAAAGTATTCGCCGGGATCCGGCGGGAAGAGCACTCGGCATTCGGTTCCGAAAATCTCCCCTTCTTCGGCCTGATTGTTAACCCGTGGCCAAACACGGCATTGAAGATTAACCACGGCAAGCATTTCCTGGCCCCCACGCCTAATGATTTATACTGGCCGGAAGATCCCTACACAAAGGGGAACCCGGATCTGAAACCGGAAACGGGTTGGCACAGTGACATCACGTTGGAACAATCCTCTCTTAATGACAAAATATTCGCCACTCTTTCTTATTTTCACTGGGACGTGAACGATAAAATCCAGTGGGAACCCGATTCACAGGGGATATTCAGTCCCGTTAACCTGGCGGATTACAAGGCCCAGGGCGTTGAAGCGGGGATTAAAATCGGCCCTTGTTACAATCTGACCCTGGGGCTGAGCTACACCTGGCTGGATGCAGACGAAAAAAATCGCGCCTATACCCGGCAGGATTACGTGTGGCCACCCTTTTCTCCCCCGGATTTTCAATATGTGATGGTTAAAAGAAGGGCGGCCTATACGCCGGAGGCGTTGTTCAAGGGTGATCTGACCTATAAAAACGGATTTGGCCTGACAGCGACGGCGACAATCCGATATGTGAGTGATCGGCTGGTTTATCGCACGGAAACAACGGTTTATCCGGACACCCGAACTGTCATTTATACGCTCGATTCCTACTGGACGATGGATCTGAAAGCCGAACAACGGTTTCACGGTCGTTATGTTTTCTCTCTCGCCGTCACAAACCTGGCTAACGTCGATTACGACACCCACATGGGGAGCTTCACGGACCAGAACACCTGGGAAACATCCTGGTGCAGATATCCCGGAATGGGCCGATCGGTGTTTGCCGGGTTGAGTTACGAATTTTAAGAAAGATCCGGGCGGGTGATGGGGAAAACGCCTCCTGGCAAACCAGGGAATATCTTGCGACGAGGCCTTTTCAAATGTTTTTCGCCTGTCAAAATAATGACGACACCGAACTTACAGGGAAGATGGACGTGCGGATCATAGAGGGTCTGTTTTTTACGGGTGCGGCTCACCCCCAAAAACCCCGGGGCATTGGCCTCGTGTTTCACGCCGTTTTGTTTTCTTTGCTGCTGCATCTGCTGACCTTGGGCATGCTGTATGTGGTGGTGAAAACCCCTTTGGTCTCGATGGGGAATGAACCGACACAGGGAATTATCCAGATAACCCTATCGCCTCCGGGTAAAAGCATCGGTCTAAGCCAGGTTGTCCCCCCCTCTGTATCGGCGGTAGAGGGGGAAAACACTTTTTTCACACGGGCAGAAAAATCAGAAACGTCGGCGGTAAAGGACACAACGCGTATGGGATCGCCGCCGGATGCAAAATCCCTGCTCACCGAGAGGAAGCCGGGTGATGTTACGGACATGCCAATCGTATCCCCCCATACGCCCCAGACAGCAGGATCCGTCACATCGAAGGGGGGCATGCCGGGGAACCGGGATTGTAACACCGCGGGAGGGGAACTTGCTCCGGTAACGAGGCCAGCTCTTCGGCAGGAGAGGCCGCGTTATCTCGATGTTCTTCCTCCCGTTTACCCGGCGGAAGCCAGAATCCGCGGGCATGAAGGCGTGGCGCTGATCGGCGCTGAAATCCTGCCGAACGGTCGGGTCGGACAGATCACGATCAGGAAAACTTCCGGCTACACCGCCCTTGACCGGGCGGCCATGAAGGCCGTCCGAGCCTGGCGGTTTGAGCCGGCCCGACACCTGGGCGCCCCCGTGGCCGTGATTGTTGATATCCCCGTCCGGTTTTCCCTGAAAGACGATTGGCACCATCACGACACGGCAACAGGCCCGAAGGGGGCTTTGGGCAGATGAAACGAAAAACGGGCGGGCGCCCGGATCTCGGGAGAGGTGTTCCCGTTCCGGGACAATACGACAGCCCAACGGGCCGAAACACACGTATTTTTTCTGCTGAAAGCCCGAAGATCAGCATGATACATGATAATGGAAAGAAACGATGGAGAAGGGGCCCCAAGGGGAATTAATCTTCCTGGATTGCGGCGGCAATGATCGCATCGGTGGCTTTTTTCAAACGTGCCGCAATGGTGTTGAATACCTGACGGAAATCCTCGGGCATCCTGTTGAATTCGTGGTCGTAATAATCCCGGTTGACAATGCCCACCGTCGTTTCCCCCATGGCTGTCGCCGTGGCGGTTCGTGGCATTTTGGAAATAAAGGCCATTTCACCGAAAATTTCGCCCGGGGGCAATACCTCCACAACCACCCGACGGCCCTTCATTTCTTTTGAAATCTCCACAGCCCCCTCTTCGATCACATAGATCCAGTCTCCATGCGTGCCCTCCTGAAAGATGACCTGCCCATCCTGAAATGTCTCGTATGAAGCAATCTGAAACATAAGCCCCTCCTTCACTTTCATTCAGTAACCTGTCATGCATTCAAACCTGTCCTGCCGCCACCAAGCCGGCAAAACGCTCGTAGGACCGGTCGTAAGTCCTTTCCACCTGATCCGGGAAAAAACAGGCCGGCAGCTCCCTGTTCCGGCGGTGATAGGTTAAACAATCACAACAACGGCCTTTCCGGACGCAAGGTTCGTAGGAACAATTACAGTGCGTCATGTTTTTTTCTTTAAGACAATCGCTCATCGCAAACCTCCCCCCTCCTGATACGGTCAGATTCCCGGCGAAAAAGTTTCATTGTGCCGACGGATTTTCCGACTCATCCATAACCGAGGCCTCAAGGTCCTTGATCTCCGGAAATAACGCTCGTACAACACCGTTTTGCAGGACGAGAACCGACTGATCTTCGCCGGTCATGGCGTAATGTCCCCATTCATTGGCTGGATACCCGATCAGGAGCATTTTCATCGAACGATCCTTGAGACGAACAGCCAAACGTAGCGGGGGCGTGATTAACCCTGCATCTCCTGGATTCAACGAATCGGCAAAGTCTGCCGCTTCCAGTTCATTCAGGATCGAAATGACCTGTTCCACCCGCCCTCCATCGGCTTTCCGGGCCACAGGCTTCACGATGAACCATCCGCCCCGGGTATCCCGATTCAACAGAATGGTTTCCTGTTCGATCTGAAAAGTCATCTCGACGATGTCATGACTCTTTAGCGAGAATATTTTTCGTTCCCGCCATAATTTCGCCGGTTTGTCGAGATGATCCCGCAAATTTCCGGGCTGCAGGATAACCTCGTCTCCATCCGTTCTCCTGATATAGGCGCTCAAGCCATCCGGCCCCTTTATCCCGACAAGAAAGCCGGCAAGCCTTTTCCCGTCTAAGTCGAAGAAAACGATCTCCGTTCCTTCACCGGCCTTCACCCCGAAAAGAGGGTGTTTGCTCCTGTTTTCGGAAACGATGTTGTCCCGTTTCAATTCCCGAATCGCCTGCAATAACGCGGTAACCTGTTTACGGTCCGCAGGGTGGTGTCTCGATTCCGTAACCAGGAACCAATTTCCATCAAGATTTTCAAAGACCAGATCGCCGTTTCCTATATCAATTTTGTTGACTTTCCATGGCTCGAAACCGGGGAAGACCAGGAGAGTGCCTTTGGACGGTCCTCCATGCAGACTGAAAGAGCCCTCGAAAAAAAAGGCTACTCCCCCCGCAGCAAGGAGTGCGATGAGCAGAATCAGATTCCGTCTGGCCTTCATTCCGTTCTCTCCTTCAGGATGCCAGTCCTTCTTCGCCGGCGCAGATAATAGCGGCCCAAACCGATCAGAATGACCAGAAGGGGCGCACCGATCATGTTTCCGTACTTGATCAGCACCTTCTGTTTTTCCGAAAGAATCGGCAGAGGCCGGCTCAACATCTTCTTGGAGCGAATTCCGATCAGATCATCTCCCCAGGTGAACCAGTCCACGGCATTGAGGAAAAATTCCGCATTACCCTGAGCGGTAATAAATGCGTCGGAAAGAAAACGCGCGTTCCCCATGACCAGGATTTTTGTGTCTTCCTGACTTCGGAGTGGCAGCCCCGTCTCTCCCGCAGCCGAATTCCGCTTGTGGTCTCCTCCACCGGGCGAGTCGGCGTAGAAGCGGGTAAATTTCCCTTCAAGAAGAATGATAAGGGGATAGGATTTGATTTCTCCCGCCGGCGGATTGAATTCTTGAGCGGGACTGATGTTGTACATCCCACGCTGGAGCCAACTGTGCGATGAAGTTCTGGCGAGGACGGTTGCGTTGACATGCGGTTTTTCAAGCACCTCCAGGGCTGCAACCCAGGGCATACTCATGGTTTCCAGGCGGTTCACGATAACGTGATCCGCAGCCAGACCTTCTTTCACCAGTTTCGGATAAAAGGCGTAAGGAACTCGGAGGACTGTAAATCCCGTCCGGAAGTTGATGGCCGTGTTAAAGCGGTCCAGCACCAGGTCCTGGGTAATCCTGACCCCATAAGTTTCAACCAGGTCTTCCAGGTTGCTGACTCGGCGCGAGGCCGTCATGGTGACGCCGTCTATGTTGACCCGGTCAATCAGAAAGAAGACTTTGCCCCCGCCCATGACATACTGGTCGATGGCACGCTTTGTTTTTTCGGGAGTCCTTTCGGGAGAAACCACCACAAGAAGATCCGTTCCGTCGGGAATGGCATCGACCGCCCCTGGGGGGAGCGTGTTCAGATCATAAAGAGGCGCCAGCATCTCCCGAACGGTTCCGAAGTTTCCATTCAGATCGTATTCCTCTCCTCCGGTTAAAAAAACAATACGCTTCCTTTCATTTTTCAGAAGTCTCAAAACCGCGCTGGTCACATCATACTCCAGGTTTTTCGCCTCCCTGACGAAGGGAATGATCTCCTGCCGGTCCTCGTAGGAAACGGCAATCCCCATGTAAACGTTGGTAATCTGGGCCTGGTCCTTCTGGTAAACATTTATCGGCACCTGGGGGATACCCATCGCCTGAACACGCTTCTGCAAAAGGGCGTCTTGCGCCGGGTCGGCGTACGTTATCCTGACTTTTTCCTTGCCGTTCACCCGGTACTCCTCGAGAAGATCGTCGATTTGCTGTCTCAAGGCGGTGAGTTCGGACGGGATTTTCTTTGAAAAGAAACACTGAATGGTTATCGGGTCGTTCAAATTGCTCACCATTTTACGGCTTGATTCGGAAAGCGTGTATATTTTATTTTCCGTCAAATCCAGCCGCATGAAATGCCGATGGGACAGAAAGTTAAGCAAAACAAGGAATCCCAGAACCACAAGGATCAGGATCGAGTCACCAAAGAGAAAACGGATCTTTCGTTGCCAACCGGACATGGATCGCTACCTGCGCCTCGTCACATAGATAACATTCATAAAGAGGAAGAAACCTGTGACGGAAAGATAGTAAATAATATCCCGAGAATCGATGATTCCCCGCTGGATACTGTTAAAGTGCCTGCCGAGTCCCATGAAGGAAAAGAAGGGAGCCCAGAATTCCGGGAGATTCGCGAGGACAATGTCCTCTCCCAGAATGAAAAGGATAAAGGATAACAAAATCGTTAAAATGAAGGCAACAATCTGGTTTTTCGTAAAATTGGAAAGAAAGAGGCCGATCGATAGATATGCGCCCCCCAAAAAACATGTCCCGAGATAGCCGCCGACCACCGGCCCCCAATCAAGTTTGCCCAGGCAACCCAGGGTCAGAGGCAGAGAAAAACTGAAGAAAACGGAGGCGAAAACAAAAAGGAAGCCGGCCATGAATTTGCCCAGGACCAGTTCGTATTCCCTGACCGGAAGGGTCAGAAGGATTTCAACCGTTCCCATTTTCTTCTCCTCGGCCCACAACCGCATCGTCACTGCCGGAATGAAGATCAAAAAAACCCAGGGGAGAAAAAAGAAAAAACCCCGCATCTGAATCTGGTTGCCGACAAAAAAACCGCGGAAGAAAAACCAGTAGGTCACGGCCAGAAAGGATATGATAAATACGTAGGCCACCGGTGAATCGAAATAGGCATTGAATTCCCGCCGACAAAGGGCTAACGCTCCGGTCATGGGACAACCTCCTCCACAGTCAAATGCTGAAACACTTCCTCCAGGGACAGTGATTCCCGGTAAAGCTCGGTCAGCACCCACCGGTTGTCGACAGCCATGCGAAAGATCGTCTCCCGAATATCGATATCGTCGTCCGTAATCACCCGGAATCGCCAGATCCCCTCACCCGCCTCACCCAGACACTCAATGTTCTTTACCGGCCGGCTTGCTTTGAGTCGCGTTATAACCGCTTCGGAAGGGGCATTCAGGGCAAATGTGACGGCATGGCCACCCCGGGCACGAACGGACATCTCTTCGGGGGTGCCGCTACCAACGATCCTCCCCCGATTCAGGATAATAATTCGACTGCATGTCGCCGCGACCTCGGGCAGAATATGGGAACTCAGGAGAACCGTCTTTTCTCTCCCGAATCGCTGAATGAGATGCCTGATTTCCACAATCTGATTGGGATCGAGACCAACCGTCGGTTCATCTAGAACGAGTATGTCGGGATCGTGAACAATGGCTTGGGCGAGACCAACCCGCTGACAATAACCTTTGGACAGTTCGCCGATATTCTTGTGGGCCATTTTCTCCAATCCGGCTATTTTAATCACTTCGTCAACCCGTCTTTTGCGGTCCCTCCTTGTCACGCCTCTCATGGAAGTGATGAACGAAAGATAATCCACGACCCCCATGTCCGGATAAAGGGGATTGCTTTCCGGCAAGTACCCGATTTTACGCCTGATCTCAAAGGATTGTTCGGGGAGATGCCACGCGGAAACGTTGATTTTCCCGTCATCCGCAGCAAGATATCCCGTCAGGATCCGCATAATCGTTGTCTTCCCTGCACCGTTCGGGCCGAGCAGACCCAGAATCTCCCCTTTTGCCACACGGAAGGACAGGCGATCTACGGCTACCGTTTCTCCGTAACGCTTGGTGATCTGGTCCATTTCAATCATGGCCGGATTGTCTCCACAGAAAATACACTCCGAAAGGAACCGCTGCTGAATGCGTATTTCAAGTCTACACGGGGATTATTCAGTACCATGATCGCCAGCCATTTACAATGGGGCTTTGTCTTTTTTCACAGTACCGACCGATTCTATCAAGACTTTATGTTGACTAATAACAGAATTTATCGGAGAATGAGAGGGATTTTTATTTTCACTCTCAAGGAGGAATGATCATGGCAGGAGAAAGGGTTATCAAGGTTCTTGCCGCCATTGACGGCTCTCCCATTTCGGAAACCGTCCTGAAACACAGCGGCCGATACGCACAATTGTCCGGATGTGATTTGACGCTGATTCATGTTCTAGAGGATATCATACCCTACAAAACGCTTCCCGACACACCCCTTTACCGCGAACGCAAACAGGAAGGCGAGAAAATCCTCGAGCAGGCCAAAAATAACCTCGCCGAGTACGGTGTGACCTGCAAAACCATCCTGGCCGCGGGTCCGGTTGCAGAAGAAATCGTCAGAATCGCCGAAGAGAAGCAGGTGGACTATATCTTTATGGGACATCGGGGACACCGGGGTTTTAAGAGGATGCTTCTGGGAAGTGTGGCCGATGACGTCAGTAAATATGCCCACTGCGCCGTAACCATTATCAGGTAGGGTCGATCAAGAAAAGCCCTCGGGGATTATGGATCATATCCGCCGGGGGCTTAAACTATTTAAAGAGTCTTCACGCCACCATCCAGGTCGTGCCGTCTGCGCCGTCTTTCAAGATGATCCCTTGGGCGACCAGGTGATGGCGAATCCGATCGGCTTCAGCCCAGTCTTTTCGGCTTCTCGCAACATTTCGTTTCTCCAGAAGCCGTTCGATCTCGTTTATATCCAACGCCCGTTTGGCAACTTCCCGTTCCCGGTCGAGGTGAAAATACTTGTCCGGATCCTCCTGGAAGAGTCCGAGCACCCCACCGATTTCCTCCATGACCTCCCCGACCATTCGGGCATCGCCGACCTTTTCGGCTGAAGTCACATCCTTTCCGGCCAACTCCAGAAAATTATTGGCCTGCCTGACCATGTCAAACAGGTACCCGATTGCCCGGGCCGTGTTGAAATCATCTTCCATCGCTTCGATAAACTGAACCCTGAACAGACGGATGCGGTCAACCATCTCGGACGCCGGTTTCATAAAACTTTCGGCAGGCGGTGTTGCTGCGTCCGGGGCTGCCGATACGATATCCTTGATTGATTTCAAAAGTGAATAAAAACGTTCCAGACCGAGCCGTGCTTCATGGATGGATGATTCCAAAAAATCCAGAGGGCTTCGATAATGGCTCTGCAGGATGAAAAGACGCAGGGTTTCCGGATGATGCTGTTTGAGCATCTCGCGTATGGTCGAGAAATTGCCTAGGGATTTGGACATTTTCTCATGATTGACCCGGACAAAGCCGTTATGCATCCAGTAGCGGGCGAAGGGTTTCCCCGTTGCCCCCTCGGACTGGGCCATCTCGTTTTCATGATGCGGGAAAACCAGATCCGCGCCTCCACCGTGAATATCAAAAGTATCACCAAGATACCTCTGACTCATGACGGAGCATTCAATATGCCAACCCGGCCTTCCTTTGCCCCATGGGCTTTCCCACCAGGGTTCATTCTCCTTGCTCCCCTTCCAGAGAGCAAAGTCCAAAGGATTGCGCTTTTTGTCATTGACATCGACCCGGGCGCCCGCCATCATTTCTTCAAGCCCCCTGCCCGAGAGCTTGCCGTATCCGGGAAAGGCTTCGACCGAAAAATACACATCGCCATCTGACACATAAGCCAGGTTCTTCTCCAGAAGCATCTCGATCAGGCGGACCATGTCACCGATATGATCCGTTGCCCGGGGTGTTACCGTCGGCCTCTGCACCCCCATGGCATCCATATCCTCATTGTGTTCAAGGATATACTGCTCGGCGACATCTTCAATACTGCGCCCTGAAGCATTCGCCTTGCCGATGATTTTATCATCCACATCGGTAAAGTTCTTGACAAAGGTGACCTCATAGCCCCGGTATCTGAAAAACCGGGCGATGACATCAAACACCACGGCAGATCGTGCGTGACCGATATGACAGGTATCATAGGCCGTTATGCCACAGACATAAAGGCCGACCTTGCCCGCTGTCAGAGGTTCGAATACTTCCTTCTTTCTGGTTTGGGTATTGTAAACCTTCAATGTCGATGCCATACCATCCTCCACTCTTTCACCATCATAATCGGCAAAAAATCATAAGAAACGATGAGGGGGCCTTAAACCGACCGGGCTCAGGGAAAGAGAGGAACCAGCGTCAAACCCGCCTCTTCCGGCAGGTCGCAAATAAGATTCATGTTTTGAATCGCCTGGCCCGCTGCGCCCTTGACCAGATTGTCGATCGCCGAAACGATGATCGCCCTGTTCGTTCTCCCATCAACGGCAAGACCGATGTCGCAATAATTTGTTCCCTTGATACACAGAAGATTAGGAAACATGCCTTTAGGGAATATGCGGACAAAGTTTTCTTCCCGGTAAAACTTATTGTATTTTTCCACGAGATCGTCAACAGTCACGGAGCGGAGCAGATCCACATAAATCGTACTCAAGATTCCCCGATTAACGGGCAACAGATGGGGGGTAAATGAAATTGTAACCGGCTCCCCGGAAAGTTGCGAGAGGATTTGTTCCATCTCTGGAATGTGACGGTGCTGCCCTCCGACTTTATAGGCTTTGAGTCCTTCGTTCACTTCACAAAAAAGGCTCCCCATCTGGGGTTCTCGCCCTGCCCCGCTGGTTCCGGACTTTGAATCCACAATAATGGAGGATCGATCAATCCAGTCCGTATCCAATAACGGCGCCATGCCGAGGATAACACTTGTCGGATAACAGCCGGGATTTGCGACAAAACGGGATCTTCTGATCTGGTCCCGACATAATTCAGGAATCCCGTACACGGCCTCGGAGATGAGGTCGGGGGCCTCGTGCTTTCCGTACCACTTTTCGTACACGGCCAGATTATGCAGGCGAAAATCGGCACTGAGATCAATGACGATGCATCCGGCACGATGGAAGACCGGAGCGATCTTCATGGATGTCCCGTGCGGTAGAGCCAGAAAAACGACTTCCACCGTCTGCGCCACTTCTTCCGGCCCCGCATCCAGAAAATCAAGATCCGTCAGCTCAATGAGGGATGGGTAGGCGGTAAATATCGGTTGGCCCGCAAACCGGCGGGAGGTGGCAAATATCAATTCCGCATCGGGATGACAAACAAGCAGACGCAACAGTTCCTGCCCTGTATAACCGCTCGCTCCGTATATCCCTATTTTCATCTTGAATCCTCCAAAAAAAAGGGAGGCCTTGGCCTCCCTTCCGGATTAACGTTTCGAGAACTGGAAGCGTTTCCGCGCCCCGGGCTGACCATATTTCTTTCTTTCCTTGATCCGCGAATCCCGGGTCAGGAAACCGATCTTCTTCAGAGTGGTGCGCATCTCCTGATCGTATTCCACGAGAACCTTGGAAATGCCGTGTTTGACGGCACCTGCCTGACCGGCCATGCCGCCGCCGCGAACATTAATGAAAAAATCAAACTGTCCGCGTTTTCCAACCGCATCAAGGGGTTGTTGAATGAGCATCTTCAGGCTATCCCGCGTAAAATAATCGTCAAATGCACGTTTGTTGACCGTGATCGCTCCCGCGCCTTCTTTCATATATATTCTGGCTATGGCTGTTTTCCTTTTTCCCGTCGCATAGAAGCGTTTTTCCATTATCCGTATCTCCATAAAAAATATCTATTGAAAAATCGGTTATCAACCAAAGGAAATGACTTTGGGACACTGGGCAGCATGATTATGGTCGCTGCCCGCGTAGATTTTAAGCTTTTTCAGCATGGCCCGCCCCAGTGTATTTTTAGGCAGCATCCCCCTGACAGCTTTTCGTAGTACCTCTTCGGGTTTTTCCTGAAGTAGCTTCCCCGCAGATATCGATTTAATACCTCCCGGATAACCGGTATGATGATAGTAAATCTTGTCTTTCAATTTGTTGCCTGTGAGAACCACTTTGCCGGCATTGACGACGACAATGAAGTCCCCTGTATCCACGTGAGGCGTATAGACGGGCTTGTGCTTCCCCTTCAGTCGCGCGGCTATCTCCGTTGCCAGCCTGCCCAGCACCTGACCCTCCGCATCGACAAGAAACCAACCCCTTTGGATTTCACCTTTTTTTGCATTGTATGTAGTCATAACTGCACCAGCCTCTGAAAATTGAAACATGGACGCTACGCAATTTTACGTCGTTTGTCAAGGAAAAACCTTCAGACGGCAGGATGTTTCCGCAAAAGCCTACGCTTGCTCTTCAGTCCGAAGACTCGCAAATCCGCCAGAGGAGCCCGCCTCCTTCACGATACATATTTTCGGGGCCCCTTTCGGTATTCTCAGTCGAACTCCGCTCATTCAGCCACGGTGGGAACATTTTCATGAATTCTCCCACAGATCAGACCTCGGATGGCAAGTCACGCATATCGGAAGCGAATAGGCTGTTTTCAGTTCACTGGCCCGGGTCGTGACGTTACACTCCCCGGCGCTCCCCCGAAGATTCAGAATCCAAATGTTCCCCTTTCCCTGTTTCGTCTCGTACCAAAACACCATGCAAACGCTGCCAGTTAATGCGCGTCGACGCTTGCCTTCGGACGGCAACCTGCTGTCGTGCGGCCTCTTCAGACATCCCCCGGGACACCCACCATGCCGCAGCCATGGCGCCGGTCCTGCTATCTCCACTCAAACAATGAACGATGATCCGTTGGTCAGGCCCAGCCTCACACACCAATTCCATAAATCGCTTCACCTGGCTTACCGAGGGTCTGCCTCCTTCCGATACAGGGATGTTATGACGTATGAAACCGATGTCGTTCGCGGTTTTTCGATCATATAAAGGGGGTTCCTCACGCTCGTCAATCAGGGAAACGATGACTCTGAACCCTTCCCGGTAAAGCATGAGAAGCTGTCGATCCGTAGGGCAACTACAAGCCAATATTGTTGGTTCCTCAATCCACCAAGCAAGCATATCCGGTCAGAACCACCTGTTTATTGGTCTTTGTTGACAATTGCATGGTCTGCATGAAAAACCATGCACTCCCAAAACACCCCCGCTTTACTCCATTTCGGGTCTTTGCACAACAGAATTTTTCCATTGAATAAAGTTGAACTTAAGGAATGGGCGAGCCGTTGTAAGGCGGGTGCGGAATCCTGATCAGGCCAGGGACTTGTTACCATTGAGACGTTCATAGACGGCTACGTATTCACCTATCATCTTGGAGAGATTGTACAGATTCCTGGTTTCTCTCATGATATGCTTGATGTGACGTTCCCGGAGCCTGGCGGGATGCCGGTGAAAGCGTATGCTCTTCGACAGGGCATGGGAGAGTCCCCCGGAATCGTAATCCCGAAAAAGAAAACCATTTCCCGCCCCAAGATCCGACTCCTCGCTGTCGAGCCTTAATTCGTGAATTTTATCGTGATAACCCCCGGTGTCACGGTTCGTCGCCGTGGCACCAAAAAGATTGCCTATCTGATCTATCTGACCGCATGGTTCATAAAGCGACGCTCCAAAGACGTCGTTGGCCGCAGCATACCCGAGCATGGACAGTGATTCTTCAAAATGATGGTAAGCTATCTTGCCCCCCGATGCCATGGCGATTCGTCCAAGAATTGCCTCATGTGTTCTGTCCCTCCCCACCCCGTCCCCGACAATGGCAATTTGAGCATCCCCGTTCTCGATCACGAAGCGCAGGGCGACATCCTCCAGGAGCTCCACTCCTTTTTGGCTTGGATCAAGCCGTGAAGGCCAATAGAAAAGAATGGCCTCGGGGTTGACGATCAGCCCGGTTCGCTGCTGGAACGCGACCAGATTTTTCCTCTTGGCGGCAAACACGTCATCATCAGGTCCGTAATTCCTCACCAGAAAAGGACAGACCTCCGGATACATCAGTCGTGATGGCGCGTTGAGGATGGCCAAAGTGGCCCCATGGTTGTATTTGACCTTGATTTCCTGACGCACGGCCGGGGAAAGAACGGTGCGATCGAGAAAATAATCTTCCAGGATTTCATACATGAACTGAACACCGACGAAATTGATCAGGCTCGCGTTTTTGATGGCCGTCGCCTGACAGTCGATCGTTTGCTGTCCATGTTCATTGGACATATAAAAAAAGTCGTGGAGAAGATCGATATCGACGCCGAAGAGCATGTCCAGGGGAATGTGACCTGTATGAACATTGTGAATGGTATGGAGGACCGGGCAGCCCGTTGCCTTGGCATAGGCGGTAATGGCGCCACCCGCCATCCAGTCGTGACTGTGAATGATAAGCTTCCCACCACTTTTCGCCCTGATGGTCTTGATGAAGTGCTGGACCATCTGTTTTTGGAATGTCGCCGCATTTAACAGGGGATTTCCCGAGTAGGCACTCATTAAATTGGCAATGAAAGAGGCGTTGACCAGATGGATCCGGTCCGGATCGATTTTATAACGGATATCACGCCATTGTTCTTCATTTAACCCGCATTCTTCCTTGAAGCGTTTTTTTAAGTTCAGTGTTCCCAGATGGAAGTCAATGCCCCGTTCCCGAAGGCCCTCACACAACGCCGCCACGACCTCTCCCATGCCACCGCTTTTCCCAGAAATAAACCGTGCGAGCGTTCCCATATCCTGCGGCAATCTGCCTATTTCCGGGCTTAGAAGCAGTACGGTGGTCTTGTCATTCATGGTCGGGTCCTCATCCGGTTATGACTCTTCTGGAAGAGTCACCGTTTGAAATCATATTCCACCAGGGAACAACCGACATAAATTTATCCACCGACCTCACCGGCACAGGGGAATTGTGGCAAACAATTTAGTTGGATGTGGAATATGTCAGCTCAACGACCTTCTCCATGCCGGATAGGATGTATGCTTTTTCCGGGTGCTAAATATTTGACCATACCTTGCCGGATTCCCGTAAGTGGCAATAGTCGGCAATCAGCGCCTCATCTCTCAGAACCGCCATGGGACTGATAAGGGATACAATCCCACAGAAGGGACATTGAAAATGCATATGTCCAGACAGGGGATTGTGTCCCAGGTACTTGAACAAGGTTGAGGATTCATTCGTTTCGCCCTGATCCCATGCATCTATTTTCCCGTCTCTTCCACAGTATGCGCACCTTATCTTTCGCATCGGCACAAACCTCCTCAACAGAATGGAAGCGAGTAGAAATGGGAACCAATTGAATTAACCCCAATAGGATGCAGTCAGGTTATCGCATTGGCCGACTTGGTCTTCCGGAATATTCCTTTGTCTGTCTTCGGTGTGCAAAACGGTCTCAGTTGCTGAAACATCAACACCTTTATCCAATTTAGCGGGATCAGCCGTTCTGGTCGCGGTGACAGTCATTTTTTCGCCAATGCCCACTTTCATGTCATTCCCCTCCCTTCTCGCGAACCATCAAATTACAATTCTCCCTTAACCCCATGACTCCGCTCGCATACGCGTTATTCTTCACCTCATTGCAAGCCCTGTAACAAAACATTCTGAACACATGGCCGTAAAGAGTACCAAAGAATAAATGAGTCGTTTATATATTATTTCCTCAATGTAAGATTGACAATACGGGATAATCAACGGGTTAATATCAGGTATATCCTGCTACGATGTCAGGGACATCAGGTAAGATCTCAGGTTCTTGTTGGTTTTTTTCAAATCCAGCTTTCTGCGGATATTGTGCCGGTGAAACTCGATGGCACGAATCGAACTGCCGAGCAGTTCTGCGATTTCCTTAGTTGTTTTGCCTTCCTTTACAAGTTTGGCAATCTCAATCTCTTTCGGCGTTAACGCGCCCAGTTTCGTTGTTAACTTGTTGGCAAAAGGAGAAACGATATCATTCAGAGACATTTCCAGAATTCTGATATAAGCCGCTTCCCTGGGAGGAAGTGAGGAGTTCCTGAGCTTTTCGATGTAGGGTTTCACCAGTTTTTGCACGTTCAGGGTGATGTCATCTTCCATATCGCTTTTATCCTTTTCCCGTTGATCGAGGAGGACTTTCAGGGCAACGTTTATTTCTTCGAGAGTGATTGTTTTTGTAAGCAATTCCCGCCCCCTCTGTTTTAATTGTTCCTCCGTCATCCTCCGCTCCGTAATATCACGAATGGATTCAATCCCTCCGACAATCTCCCCTGCAGTATCGTAGAGAAAAGCGGCCTTGCCCCACAGAACACGGAGATTTCCGGCAAACACGCCTCTGCTTTCCGCCAGGATGACGTCACCTTCTCTTATAAATTCGTCATACAGACCTTCAACGGCATCGTCCGGTTTGAACAGCAGATCAATCAACATGGGCCGCGGCAAACCATAAAAAGGGACGGCATACGCGTGGTCGCCCTGTCCGACCATATCGGCCGCCTTCACCCCGGTCATGTCTTCGATGGCTTTATTCCAGACCAAAACACGGCCCGACCGATCGATGGCATAAGTGGGATCAGGCAAAAAGTCGATGATTTCTGACAGCAGGCGTTCTGAATCCCTGAGGGCCTTTTCGGCTAAAACCCGTGTGGTAATATCTTGCGAAAAACCCTCATAATAGAGAATATTGCCAGCGGTGTTCCTGACGGCCCGCGCATTTAAAGAAACCCATATCACCTCTTTGTTTTTGGTATTAAACCCCACTTCGAAACCGTGAATAAAGCCTTCCGTATCGCAAATATTCCGAAATTTATCACGATCTTCAGAATGAACATAATGTCCCTGTCCGATATCGTCAATGGCGTCGATCATCTCCTGCGGAGTCTCGTATCCAAACATGCGGGCATGGGCCGGATTAACCTTGAGGATACGTCCCCCCGGCGAAGACTGAAAAATACCCTCTACGGCATTTTCAACGATACTGCGATATCGTTCCTCCGCCTCCGCCAGGTTTTTTTCGGCTTTTTTCCGCTCCGTGATGTCAACCATGACCCCAACAAGTCCGGCCAGAACACCTCGCTCATCATAGAAGGTCGCCTTGCTGAAAATGACATCCCGCAGCCTGCCGTCGGCATCAGATATCTGCCATTCATAAACCTGCTCTCCTGGATCATGGAACAGGTTTGTATCCATCTCCGTGTATTTATCCGCCAAATCCGATGGAAAGATCTCATGAAGGGTTTTGCCGACAATCGCCTCTTTTCCCATCCCAAGAAAGGTTTCGTACGCCCTGTTGCAGCCCAGATAGATCCCGTTGGTGTCTTTGTAGAAAATCGAAATGGGGATTGTATCGACGAGAATTTGTAAAAAATCGGACTTCTGATGAGATTGCCCTGAAGCCAGTGCTTCGGCCAACAGGCTCTTTGCCTCTTGCAATTCCCTGATCAACTGGGCTTTCGTTTTCTTTTCATCCCGCATGATTCCCGTCCTCATGGCTGCATCGGGTATCCCCTTCGCCAACCGGACAAATAATCCCGTTGATAGCGGTAGAGCTCCTGTCTCTGAAACGGGGGCAGGCCTGTGTTCTTTTGTATCACCATCGGGGTCATCTCCTTCTGAGGCATTTGCCCCGTCTGGTTCCCCCGAAAATGTAAACAACCCTGGGTTAACCCACATTTTAGGTCTTGAAATATGCCACTCCTTATAGTAATTCCAACCTGTCGGGCGGATTTTCATGCGCCACAAACCGTAACTGGCGCGCCGTGCGGCACATCATTTAATACACTAACTTAATAGGGGCGATCCAGACTTATTTTGTTGATCCGAAAAGGAGCACGGACGTGATTTTTCCCGGAGACGGCTTTTTTAACCGCCATTGTTTCACCTGGTTTGCACAAAGCCCACAACCTCGGCATCGACCACACAAGGAGATACCGTCAAACCCGTGAAAAAAACTCCCCTTCATGAACGTCATCTCGCCCTGGGGGCGACCATGATCGACTTCGCCGGCTGGACCATGCCGGTCTATTACACGGGCATAATCGAGGAACACAAAAGAACCCGGGAAGGGGCCGGCCTGTTCGACATCTGCCACATGGGTGAAATCGATATCACCGGCCCGGGCGCTTTTGATTTTCTCCAGCTCATTCTGTCCAGAAATCTGGAGGGACAGCAGATCGGTCAGTTGAAACTCAGCGTCATGACAAACGAACGGGGAGGCATTCTGGACGACCTGACTTTTTATCTCTTGGGGGATCAGCACTACCGTCTTGTGACCAATGCCGGAAGCAGGGAAAAGGATCTGACCTGGATTCTGAAAGTCAAAAAAGAATACGGATTCACCAACATTTCGGTGACCGATCGTTCCAATACCATTGGCAAAATCGATCTCCAGGGGCCGAAAGCAGCGGCTATTTTACAGCCTCACGTTCCCGCTGATCTTTCAACGGTGAAGTTCTACCATTTCGTTTTCTCCAATATTGCCGGCATCGAGACCCTCATTTCACGAAGCGGCTATACCGGCGAAGACGGTTTTGAAATCTATACCGAAGCCGGCCACGTCACTGTAATATGGGATCTGCTGCTCAAAACCGGAACGGACCATGGTCTCCTTCCTGCCGGACTGGGCGCCCGGGACACCCTGCGACTTGAATGCGGCATGATGCTCTACGGAAGTGACATTGACGAGGGCAGCACCCCCTTCGAGGCGCTTTACGGCTGGGTCGTGGACCTGAACAAGCCCTTCATCGGTCGCGACGCCCTGCAACGCCAACAGGTTGAGGGCATCGGGAAAAAACTCATCGGCTTTGAAATGGTGGACAAGGGAATCGCCCGCCACGGCTACCGGGTTCTCAAGGAGGGACAAGATGTTGGTGTCGTCACCTCCGGCACCTTCACTCCAACACTTAACCGGGCTATCGGTCTTGCCTACGTGCCTCCGAGCATGAAGGAGCCCGGCACGGAAATCGATATCGAGATCCGGAACCGGCCGACCCGCGCCCAAGTGGTCAGACTTCCCTTTTACAGGCGTCCGACATAACTTAGTCTTGAACGAGTCCCGTTTACCGTATAAAGGGAAACGATTTCAGCATTTGGCAAGGAGGATTGTATGACCAAATCCAACCCGGACGACCGGCGTTACACAAAAGAACACGAGTGGGCCCTCGATAACGGGGACGGCACCATCACCATGGGCATCACCGACCACGCCCAGCATCTCTTGACGGACATCGTTTACGTGGAACTGCCGGATGTGGGAAAAAAGGTCAAACAGATGGATCCGGTCGCGGTCATCGAATCGGTAAAATCCGTCTCCGATATCTACTCCCCCGTGAGCGGTGAAGTTGCCGCCGTCAACGACGTTTTGCAGGACAAACCGGAGCTGGTCAACGAGGATGCCTTTGGCGTTGGCTGGATCGTCAAAATCACCATGTCCGATCCGGCGGAACTGGATAGCCTCATGAACGCGGCGGCTTACACTGCTCTGACCGCAACGGGAAAAGACGCGGACCATTAACGACAACCATCAATCAAGGTGAACTCATGATTTATACGCCGCACACACCGGGCGATACCGCGGACATGCTCAAAACGATCGGGGTTGCCAGTGTTGATGATCTTTTTCAGGACATCCCGGAGACCTGCAGGCTCTCCGAACTGCCCGATCTCCCTCGCGCTCTCTCCGAACAGGAAGCCTGGCGGCACATGCTGGACTTGAGCGGGCAAAACACAGTTCCCACCATGACCCTCATGGGAGCCGGGGCCTATCACCACTATATCCCGGCCGTCGTCGGCCACATCATCGGTCGCGCCGAGTTCTACACGGCCTACACCCCCTATCAAGCGGAAATAAGCCAGGGGATACTCCAGGCCATTTATGAATACCAAACAATGATCGCCCGTCTCACGGGCCTGCCCGTGTCGAACGCCTCCATGTAAGACGGGGCATCCGCTATGGCGGAAGGGGTTGTCCTCGCCGGGAAAACCACAAACCGTGACAACATCCTCATCAGCCGGACTGTTCACCCCGAATACCGCCAAGTCGTCGCCACCTATTGCGCCGCGAACGATTACACATTGGTGGAGATCCCCTACGACGTCTCCGGCAGGGTCGATACGCATGCGCTCACGGACACCATCGACGAGAGGACCGCCGCCGTCTGTGTCCAGAGTCCGAATTTTTTTGGCATTATCGAGGATTTTCAGGCAATCGAACCGGTTACACACAGCACCGGGGCTCTCCTGATAGCCGCTTTCACCGACGCGACATCCCTGGGGCTTCTGAAACCCGCCGGGGCATGGGGCGCGGATATCGTCTGCGGTGAAGGCCAGAGCTTCGGCAATCCCCTAAACTACGGCGGCCCCTATCTGGGCATTTTTGCCGCATCGGGCAAACTGCTGCGTAAGATTCCCGGTCGGCTCTCCGGCATGACCGTTGATCAAGACGGCAACCGGGGCTTCGTCCTGACCCTCCAAGGCAGAGAACAGCATATCCGGCGTGAAAAAGCCACCTCCAACATCTGCACGAACGAAGCTTTGTGCGCCTTGGCGGCTTCCGTCTACCTGGTCAGTCTGGGGAAAAACCTCAAAAAGCTTTCGGAGTTGAACGTTTACAAGGCCATGTATCTCAAGGGGAGACTTGCCGCCCTCCCCGGCTGGGAGACGCCTTTTCCCAGCCCTTGCTATAACGAATTCGTCCTAAACTGCCGGGATCCCGATCAGGTCAACACCGCCTGGCGGAAGGCGGGTATCATCGGTGGCTATGCTCTGGCTCATGACTATCCCGAACTGCCAAACGGTCTCGTACTCTGTGGAACGGAAATGCTCAGCAAAAAAGACATCGACCGGGCCGTGGGTATCGCGGCGCAACTCTCTTAGGGAAAGAAAACGGAAATGGATCTGATCTTCGAAAAAAGTCAACCCGGTCGCAGAGCCTCGGAAATTCCCGACAACGACGTCCCCCCGGTGTCTCTGAACGAGGCAATCGGCGAGGGATTCCTCCGGGAAGATGTCGATCTGCCGGAAGTGAGCGAACTAGACCTGGTTCGGCACTACACGGCCCTTTCCCGGCGGAATTTTGGCGTGGATCTGGGATTTTACCCCTTGGGTTCCTGTACCATGAAGTACAACCCCAAGATTACGGAGGAGGTGGCAAAACTACCCGGATTTACTGGGCTCCATCCGTACGCTCCGGAGACCTTCTGCCAAGGGAACCTTGCTCTCATGGATGAGCTCCGTTCGATGCTCTGCGAACTCTTCGGCATGGCCGATTTTGCCCTCCAGCCCTCCGCCGGGGCGCAGGGGGAGCTGACGGGCATCATGATCTGTCGCAAATATTTCGAGAAAAAGGGTGAAAAGCGGAACCGCCTCCTCATTCCCGACACCGCCCACGGCACCAACCCCGCATCCGGCGCCCTCTGCGGTTTTGAAACCGTAACCATCCCCTCCGGTTCGGACGGCGGAGTAGATCTGAATGCACTCGAGTCGGCCATGACGGAAGACGCGGCAGGCTTGATGCTGACCAATCCGAATACCCTGGGCCTTTTTGAAAATAACATCGTCGATGTGGCCCGAATCGTCCACAGACGGGGAGGACTCCTCTACTGCGATGGGGCCAATGCCAACGCCTTCCTCGGGAGAACCCGTCCCGGTGACACCGGTTTTGATCTGATCCAGATCAACCTCCACAAAACCTTTTCGTCCCCTCACGGCGGCGGGGGACCTGGCAGCGGTCCCATCGGGGTCGGCGCGAAACTGACGCCCTTCCTTCCTGTGCCCCGCATCGTCAGGGATGGCGACCGCTATACCCTGCGGGAAGACTATCCCGACACGATAGGCCGCATGAAGGCTTTCCACGGAAACTTCAACGTCATGGTGAAAGCCTACACCTACCTGCGCCTCCTCGGCGCAGCGGGCCTGAAGCAGACGAGCGACATGGCCGTCCTGAACGCTAATTACATCAAGGCGCGCCTGACTCCGTATTATGACCTCCCTTATGAACGGACGTGTATGCACGAATGTGTTTTTTCCGGAAGCCGCCAGGCCAAAGGCCACGGAGTCCACACCCTGGATATTGCCAAACGGATCCTGGACTACGGTTTTCATCCGCCGACGATCTATTTCCCCCTGATCGTGCCGGAAGCGATTATGATCGAACCCACAGAGACAGAGAGCAAAGAGACCCTGGACGCCTTCTGCGACGCCATGATCGCCATCGCGAAGGAGGTACGAGAAAATCCGGGTCTGGTCAGGGGGGCTCCGTATACAACAGCAGTCAAACGCCTGGATGATGTTCTGGCCGCACGGAAACCGAACATCTGCTGGTCTGAATAACGGGAGACAGGCTGGATGACCGTTGCCGCTCCAATCGTGAAAAAACCACCGTGGCTGAAAACCCGTCTGCCACAGGCAGGTGAGATGAGGGAAATAAGCCGTCTGCTTTCCGCCTGCCGTCTTTATACGATCTGTCAGGAAGCACGCTGTCCCAACATGGCGGAATGTTTCCAGTCGGGAACGGCCACATTCCTTATCCTGGGAGATTGCTGCACCCGTAATTGCGGCTACTGCAACGTGCGTTACGGCAATCCGGAAACAGTGGACACGGAGGAACCGGAGCGTCTTGTCTCGGCCGTTGGACATCTTGGCCTTTCTTACGTTGTTATGACATCGGTCAGCCGGGATGATCTGTCGGACGGCGGCGCATCTCAGTTCGCGCATTGCATCCGGCGGATCGGGGAGGCCTATCCCGCCTGCACTGTCGAGGTATTGATTCCTGATTTCCAGGGTTCATTTTCGGCGCTTCAGACTGTTATGGAAGCAGCCCCAGCAGTGATCAACCACAACATGGAGGTCTGTGAAAGTCTTTTCAGTACATTGAGACCGGCAGGCAATTACCGCCGATCACTGGAACTCCTGCAGTGTGTACGTGAACACACCCAGGACATTATCACCAAAAGCGGCATTATGGTCGGTCTTGGCGAGAATAAGGACCAGATCATCCGGCTCATGGAAGAGCTACGGGCAACAGGCTGTCAGCGGTTGACCATCGGCCAGTATCTGCAACCGACACGAAACCACTGGCCGGTCCGAAAATACTATCATCCCGACGAATTCGCCGATTTCCGGCAGATTGCGCTGGACATGAAATTCGAATCCGTCATGGCGGGTCCCCTCGTCCGAAGTTCTTACCATGCGGCGGGTATGTGAAAGGGAAAAACCATGAGCTACGATCTGATCGTCATCGGCGCGGGTCCGGGAGGACATGCCACCGCTCTGGAGGCGGCGCACCTGGGCCGGAAGGTCCTGATCATCGAAAACGGAGAATGGGGGGGGACCTGCACGCACAGGGGCTGCATTCCCACAAAAGCCCTCTTGGCCTGCAGCCGTCGTTACCTGGAAACCGAGTCCTGGAAAAGGCTCGGAATCACCGTGGAAAATGTCCGGTTTGACTTCAGCGCCGCCCGGCGTCATCAGCGCCAAATGATCCAACTATCGACCCTGGGTATCCGTAAATCCCTTCAGGACCAGGGGGTTACAACCTTGGAAGGAGAGGCCGTGATTGTGGCACCCGGCGAAGTTGCCGTAACCGATTCACTGGGCAAAACGGTCCACGCGAAAGGGAGTAACGTGGTTATTTCCTGGGGATCCAAGGCCTCCCCTCTGCCGCATATCCCTTTCAGCACCCGTGTCATCAACTCGGACACCCTCCTGCAGATGGACACCCTGCCGAAAAGTCTGATCGCGATCGGCGGCGGCGCCATCGGCGTAGAATTTGCGACATTTTTGGCCGAGGTCGGAACGCAAGTAACCTTGATCGAATGTCTTGCACAGATCCTGCCTTACGAGGATCCCGACGTCGCTGACTACCTGACAGGGGAGATGAAAAAAAAGGGGATCGAAATTCATACGGCCACATCTGTCAAGGAGATCGTTGAAGCGCCTGGACATGTGACGTTGGAGACGCACCAAGGAGAGCGGACTTTGCAGCTTTCAGCAGAGTATGTCCTCGTCTGCACGGGCCGTCTCCCTCACCTGAGGGAGACGGAACTGAAACGATTGGGCATCGCCTACAGCAGCAGGGGGATAGGAATCGATTCTCGTCTGGAAACGTCTGTGCCGGGAATTTATGCCGTCGGCGATGTCACGGGGGGCATCCTGCTGGCTCACCGGGCCGTAGCCCAGGGAAGGTCCGTCGTTCGGAGCCTCTTCGGCGAATCAGACACACATTACACGGATGATGCCGTTCCCGTTGTCGTCTATTCACATCCTCCCGTGGCCCGGGTCGGCCTCACGGAGAGAAGAGCCCGTGAGCTGGGCATCAACGCCGAAGTCAGAAAAAAAGATTACGGTGCCAATATGATCGCACGGACCGAACTGCTTGGTAGGGGATTCGTCAAGACAATCTTTCACGAAAGCCGTCTCATCGGTGCCGCCATAGCCGGCGAACAGGCACCCGATCTCATTTCATCCCTGAGTCTCGCTGTGGGCAACAAAATGACCGAGCGTGAACTGAAAAACTGGATTATACCGCATCCAACACTTTCCGAGTTGCTTGGTTGTCACAACTAGGCCGTCCAAAATACATCAGTGAACAGATGGATTGCCTCGCTTCATTTTGATTGCGAAAGCAGCTGCCCCAAGCATGCATCCCATACCACCGGCCAGAAAGACCAACTGGATATTGAGGAGATCGGTCAAAACACCCGCAAGAAGATTGCCGAAAGGCAGGAACCCCATAATTGAAAAGATGAGCAGGCTCACCACCCTTCCCCGCTTGCTTTCCTCGACAACCATCTGGACTTCGGTATTGCTCGCGGCGAAATGGAAGGCCATGCTCAGACCCGCTAAAAACATGCAACCAAGCGCCAAGGTGACAGAACGACAGGCGGCCAACCCAATAAAACCGGCACCGACACCCGCTATTGCCAGAGGAATGACTTTCATCAGGTCTCTTTTCGGAGGTTTTGCGGCAAAGTAAAGTGCCCCGACCAGGGCGCCGGCGCCCATGGCGGACATCAGGAGTCCCAAGGTTCGGGGGCCTCCGTGGAGAACCTCAGTCGCATAAACGGGCATAATGCTCACATAAGGGATACCCAGAATCCCCCCCAAGGCCATTAACAGGAGAATCGCCCGGATTCTCTTGTCATGGTAAGCATACACCAGCCCGTTCCATAACTCCCGAATGATGCCATGCGTTATCCTTGGCAGGGGATTGTGTGCCATGCGCATACTGCAAAGGGCGGCGATCACGGCGATATACCCCAAACCGTTTAACAGAAAACAAACCCCCTCACCGGACCATGCAATCAAAAAGCCCGCTACGGGAGGCCCAATCAGGCGGGCAAAGTTGAAAATGGCAGAGTTCATAGCGATCACATAGGCCAGGTCTTCCCGCCGCTCCACCATATCGGATACGAAGGCGTGCCGAACCGGCATATCCACGGCACCGACACAACCCAGGACAAGGGCTAAAAACAGGATAGGCCAGATCTGCTCAAAACCGGCCAGAACGAACGTAGCAAGCGCCAAGGCCTGCGCCATGGAAACGACCTGGGTAAAAAGAAGAATACGATAGCGGCTCCATCGATCTGACAGGACGCCGGCAAAAGGTGTTAGAAAAAAGGAAGGGATCATTCCCAGAAACCCGACCGTTCCCAAGAGCACAGCGGAATGGGTCAAACGATAGACCAGCCAGGTCACCGCAACATGCTGCATCCATATTCCGGTCAGGGAAACGCATTGACCGAAAAAGAAGAGACGGTAGTTTCGATAGTACAGGGCGCGAAATATCAACATAGGGTATGAGGACTCAGGGGTTGTTCAATTATGGACTCATCGAACTCTATTATTTATTTAATGCCATGTTACAGACACGATGTCAGGGGGACAAACAAAACGAACGCGGCGATAGCAATCACAACGATCCAGGAAGGAATTCATACGTAAGTATCTGAATTCATTTGCTTATCAGGTGTTTTTATGACAGAACGACACCCGACAAGGTTTCCGGACGGATTACTTTTCACGGCAGTGATCTTTTAAAGCGGCAATATCGGCGGGAGTCAGATCAAAGGATGCGCCATCAGGAACGAGGCGGTGCATCACGGCATAAGGATAGTCGTTGTGGTCAAGTCCCAGAGCATGACCTAACTCATGCACCAGAACCCGGATCAGGCCTTTTTCTCCATCGAACTGATAAATGGTGATGTGTTCTTTCATGCCCTCTTTGGCATATCGCCCCTTCTGAAATTCTTCGCCCAGTCTATTACCCTCCTCACGGTAGGACATCGCGCCGAGATTATGCTCCGAGACAATCTCCCCCATGGAAACGGTCATGCTTTCAAGGGTCTCCGCCATGCGCCTCAGTTCAGCCCGCCTTGCTTGCAGATGCGTACGAAGCGCATACAGATATTCTTTTCCCCGCATGAAATCCTGCTCATCGCCGTCCGATATCCCCCCACGACGCCGCCTGGACTCATGTTTATCATTAAATTCTCCTACTTGAGCATTGTATTTACTCAAGTCTTCTTCCAAATTCTTTTTTTTCTCCTCAAATTCCGCTTTTAATGCCTCGAAGCGCACCCTCAAATCCTCATAGCAATCCCGGGTATCTTGGATGTCGGAACGCAATTTCTTCAATTTTTCCATTGCTTCCTGCCGGTAGTCGTACACGAGGCTGATCACGATTTTTCCATTCGCCTCCTCGCGGAACAGCTCACGTGACAGCGGCGTTCCCCAAACGGAAGCCGCCTTTGCGACCAGACGGGAGAATTCCTGTCGGCTGAAACCAAAACGCTCGTCGACCGTGCCAATGCGATAGGTCAAAGGTTCCTTACAGGGACCCGTTGTTCTGAAAAGAAACAGAAACACAGCGGCCAAAATCATAAGAAAAATGATGGGCAACAAACGAAACGATCCCTTTTCAAACCGTAAAATCGAACGTTTCCCTGAACAACGGAACCAGCGCCCGTTCTTAGAAAACTCCTCCCGATCCCTCCTTGCCCAATCCACCATCACGCCACTGAACCGGCTAACGATATTTCTCGATGATATCATGCAATCTTTGAGTGGCCGCATCCATCGTATCTGTATTGAGAATGTATTCATCCGCCAGAGCAATGGGAATCGCCGCGCCGTAATCGATTTCCCGCTGATCCCTCTCATGGAAGGCATCGGGAGAATCATCGCTCCGACCACGCAAACAAATCCGCTGACGGCGTAGATCCATCGGTGCCAGGAAAGCGATGACGACGGCGGTGGCTTTCTGGCGGATCAGAGTAATCTCCGGCCAGGAACGCATCCCCTCCAGCATCACAACGGGTGCACTGATTTGCAGCGCTGTTTCCAAGGCCAACCGGGTTACCCCCATCCCGTCTTTCCCGCGTAACTCATTGGAAATATATGCTATATTTTCCGCTGTCGCCTCAATTCCACGGGATACAAGTTCAGCTCTAACCAAATCCCCTGTAGCGAAATAGGGAATCCCCCGGAATGCCGCATAGTCCCGGGCCAAATTCTTACCCGCCGCAGGCATTCCAACAATCACAAATATTTTCATCATATTACCCTCGATCCGAATCAAATCGGTGTACGCTGGGGTTTCTCTCGATGAAACCGGAAATCTTTACCCACCCTATGGTTACGTCGAGGGGATAGTGATATGGAGATGTGGCGGTCACGGACGAATGGGGAAGACCTCTTGGAAATCGGGGATACACCGCAATACCTAGTTCAAGCCCATCCCGTCTCCTCCAAGTCCGAATAATGAAAGTCCCGCAAAAATCTGTTGATCTTCGTGGCTTTTGGTAAATCCGATCCTCACACCCCAGCATTGATGCCGATACAGCAACGAGTAGGTCTGTTCAACGGTTCTGCTCGCCAGCAAGTTTTCCTTGAACGTCACGGACATGCTCATTTTCCTGTTGATCTTGGCTGTCAGGGACAGATTAATTTCTTCAAGCAGGTTCCGGGTATAATGGTAGCCAAGAGAAACCTTGTCACCTCGGGGGGTGGAAACATTCAGGTCGTTGTTGGTACGCAACCACGATCCCTTGTTGACATCATAGTGACTTCGGCTTTTCAGAGACAGGTAGGGATACGGGTTGAAATCGAGTTCAATGTCCGCAGTCCCGAAATGACGCTTTTTGGCGCCGGGATCATCCCACTCCCGTTTCACCCCATCAATATCGTACGTCTGGCCCAATTTCAATCTCATGATTTCCCTGTACTTTGGCCCCGTGCTTCCTTCCCTCATTTTAACCATGAAGGTGTTGATCAGAGCACAGGAAACAGCGTTTTGCTCATCCATCCAATCCACATAATCGGGCATGTCTTTCAGGTTGACATGGGGACTGTAGGCGTAACCCAATTCCGCCCTGATCCCATGGCGAAGCTTTTGAACAGACTTGCTGTCCATGGAATAAACGCGCTGAATTTCCGTGGTCACGAGAGCCCCGGCGACGTAGCCGCTGTGATTCCCGGTTTTATCAATACCGGCCAGGCCGTCTCCTCTCGCATCCCACAAGCTGCTACGCCACTCAAATCTCGGCAGAATATGGGCATAGGGTCCCAAACTGAGGGGCACCGTCAGAGCGGGCCGCAAATCGAAAAGGGATCCCCTGTGCCCTTCGCTACGGTAATAGTTATCGTATGAAGTCACCATATCGAAACGCAGGGGCGTCGCGGGCAGAGGCTGATTCACTGCCGTGAGCGTCACCTCGGGGTACTGCTGCAGGGTGTTTTCATTTGAGGAACTGGTAAAGTCATCCGTATAGCGCGCCAAAGCCGTCAGATTAAAAAGGGACCAGTCCTTGACTAAACGGACCTTTGAATCCAGGGAACGAAGGGACTTATCCGCCTCGAATGAGACTTTTTTGAAACGATTCTCATCGCCTTCATCATAGTGCGACCGATAGTAATTGCGGGAAGAAAAGTCTTTGAAGTACCAGTGATCGGACACACGGGCGACATCCGCCCGCAGATAATACCCTTCGCTGTCAAACGCGGTTTCATGTTGCAAATACAGAGACCAGCGATCATGATCCTTATTCCAGTTTCTGGACATGACGCCGTTCGCTTCATCTTTCCTCAGGCGATCCCGATAAAGATAATCCCCGTAAATCACACCGGAGCTCTCCGTCGTCGGGAAATATCGAAACTCGATCCCTTCCTTGAATCCACGTTTGCTCATATAACGCTGGTAGAATGTTGCATCCGTACTCTCGGAAATAGCCCAATAGAACGGGATTTCCACATCGACGCCATTTTTGTTTTTCGAATGGGAGAGGTAAGGAAGGAGGAAGCCTGTCTGCCGAGTGGTTTTTACCGGAAATAAAAGGTATGGGAAATAGAAAATGGGCGCTTTCCCGACACAAAGGGTGCCTTTTTTCAGCGTGCCGTATCCGTCGATGGTCACATTGAGTTCCTGCCCCCTTAGGGACCACGCCGGGTTTGGGCCATCACACGTCGTGGCCGCGGCATCCCTTGCCTGATAAGTTGCTTCCCCGTTTTTCTCAAACTGCCGACCGGAAATGTAGAAATGATTCTTGTCGATGAACATCCTTCCGTTGTCAACGGTTCCCGTTTTGGCTTCGATATTAAACGTAACGCTTTCGCCCTCGAGGATATCCTGATCAGTTCTCAGGACCACATTGCCTTCAGCGTAAACCGTATGGGTTGCCCTTCGCATGATGATCCGGTCGGCCTTCAGGGTTCCTCCAGGATACGTGATCAGTACATCACCTTCGGCATGATAACTTTCATCATTTTCCTCATAAATCAGGCGGTCGGCCTGGATGTTGACCGGACCTTCCTTGATTTTCAGGCCGTCGTCAAATGCAGAAAAAGAATATGAAGGAACCAGGAGAAGCCACGCAATCATGATAGACAACAGTCTTGTAAGCAAGCTTGCTCCCATTCTCTCTATGCTCTTTTTCCAAATCCTCAGCGTTCCACTCGTCATGATCAGGCGTCTCTCTCGGATTTTGGTTTGCTTAATTTAGTCAAAATGAACCGGAGAAAATCGGTGCTTTGCTATGACAAACAAGAGGCGAGCCATCCCTTCATTTCTCCTATCAGGTAAAGCGATCCGCATACACAGACCAGATCATCCTCTCCCGCATTTGCGACCGCTTTTCGCAGCGCTTCCCCGGCCGGCAAGACGATTTTCACTTGCGGACAATGCAAGGCGGCAATCGGCAAAAGCTGTATCGGCGATACGGCCCGTTCCGCATTCGGAAGCGTAATGATCATTTCATCAGCCAAAACACAGAGACGCCTGATCATCTCACGGTATTTTTTGTCGCTTAGCACAGCAAAAACAACGATCAGCCTGCGCCATGAATAAGATTGTCGCAGAGCACAGACAAGAGCAGAGATTGCCGCCGGATTATGTGCGCCGTCAAGAAGTACGGTGGGCCTGCTCTGGACCATCTCCAAACGACCGGGCCATTTAACGGACCCAAGACCCGCCGGGATGTGTTCCTTTTTTAAAACATAGCCTCGAGTGGTCAAGGCTTCAACCGAAGCGATAGCCAAGGCGGCATTCCGAATTTGGTGGTCCCCGGTCAAGACGGTTCTCAAGTTCCGCATGTGCCATTTCAGACTTTGATAAGAAAACGTACCGCCTGTCGTGCGGCGTATTTTGAAATCTTTGCCAAGTTCAAGGAGCGTGGCCCCGAGATCCTGACACCGCCTCAGCAAAGTCTGCCGGACGATTTTTTGTCTCGCTCCAGTCAAACACAAACCCTTCTCCCTGATGATACCCGCTTTTTCACGGGCAATATCCTGAAGAGTCCTGCCCAGATAATTCGTATGTTCCAACCCGACATTGGAAATGACGGAGATAAGGGGATCGACAACATTGGTGGCATCCAGTCTGCCACCCATACCGACCTCGAGCACCGCCAAATCAACCTGTTTCGCACAAAAATATACAAAAGCGGCGGCGGTCAGGCATTCAAAGTACGTCGTCCCCGGTTCTTCTACCGCCCTGATCTCCGCCACGCATCGATTCAGCTCCTTTGGGGAGATCATGTCACCATTAACCTGGATTCTTTCCCGGGCATCGACAAGATGCGGTGATGTATAAAGGCCAACCTTATACCCCGCCCTTATCAAAATGGAGGCGATCATGGAAGCGATGGATCCCTTCCCATTCGTACCGCCCACGAGGATCGTATCGTATGCTTTGTGGGGACGATTCAGCTTGGAGAGCAGATGCTTGAAAGGTACCAAGTCATAGCGAATCCCGTTACCCCCAAGGCCGATTAAATAAGTCCTGGTATCCTCATCGTTCATGATGTGATGTGGCATTGGGGAATCCTAAGGACGAATTTTTTCACCGTCCCGAAGGATGTGAATCTTTTTCTTCTGGGGAAGTTCGAGAAGTTCCCTGGTGATTTCCGCATCGTGTTGGAGTTTGAGGTGAAAAACATAGACCCCCGCCTCCTTGTGACGGAGTTTCTCCAACTCCCGGCTCAGAGTGCGGGGAGTTAAATGACGGGTAAGAGCAGCCAGTTCCTCCATCCTGTTGGGAAATGATACTTCAATAAAAATCCCCTTGAGATTGTCACATCTGTTGGCCTCCTGCCAGATAGCCTCTGTCGGACCAGTGTCACCAATGAATATGACTGCCCCCTCTCTTGACACCGCCGTATATGCCACGGTTTCGACCGTATGGTTGACCGGTGTAGCCGATATCATCCAAGATCCGGCGGCCAAGGGTTCTCCGGCCTGGATGGGTTGCAGTCTCAAGACCGGATTGGCCGGGGAAGGTATTAAGGAAAAATCGGGCCATATCTGCCCATTGAACAAGTGGTTATGAACCGTTTCGAGTATACCCGGGGTGCTTACCAAAACCAGGGGAAAAGGACGCCGCAAATAGAAGATGTTATCCACGAGGAACATGATGTCTCTGATATGATCGAGATGGGCATGTGTTAAGAATACATACTCGATCTGCAACTGCTCTTCAAGGGTGAGGACGGACGTAATCGTACCGCCGTCAACCAGCGTCTTGGTGTCCAATTGGAAACAAGTTGTGCCAAAACCGGGCAGGTGGGACCCGTAACACCCCAATACCCTGATTTCCATCTTGCGCTCCACAATTTATTTGATTTTACCGACGAAAACAAAAATCAAGTCACTTTGAAGACTTCGTCTCCTTCGCGAACCCGATCCTTGACTTTTAAACCGATAAAATCACCGGCTACGGCCTTCTCAATCTTCTGGTTATTCACTTCCATAGATTCGACGGCTTCCGTAAAATCCGTGGTGTGGCCGATAAACTTCAGGGTATCTCCGATACAAAGGGTTCCCGCGGTGATTTTAATCGCAGCAACGCTCGGCTTGGAGAAAAACTTCACTACTTCGCCAATTTTTTCTTCCGCCATAACCAGCCTCCTTCTATTTTTCATCATCCCACGATATACAGAAACGATTTCGTGATGTCTGCCCCCGCAGTATAAACATCTTTATTTCAATGACAAGAAAAAAGGCAAGTAGCGCTACTTGCCTTTTTCGCATTGCATTATTGCGGCCGGCAAGGCGGTCGGCAATCTCAGGTTTTTTCCACCGGAACCTTTGCCTTGGATTTGGTCTTTGCTTCCGTTTTTGTTTTAACCTCTTCCGGGTCCTTGACAAATTCCACAACCGACACGGGGGCATTGTCTCCTGCTCTAAATCCCAGCTTTATAATCCTGGTATAGCCACCCTTACGTTCACGATAGCGTTCCGCATACTCGGAGAATACCTTCTCCACAACATCCCGCTCACGGACAACCGTCAAGGCCTGACGCCGGGCATGCAGCTCACCCCTCTTCCCCAGAGTAATCATTTTCTCCGCGAGTTTTTTTAATTCCTTCGCCCTAGAATCCGTCGTCGTTATCTTTTCATGCTTCAGCAGGGACGTAACCATATTTCTTAGCATGGCCTCCCGGTGAGCAGTGGGGCGACCCATTTTCTTCTTTTGGTATCCGTGACGCATGAGAAACTCCCTTTCTCAGATATACGTAATGATATTCTCTGCCCGCCCTAATCTACTTGGTCATTTTTCGGCTGATTCCAGGGTGGGAAATCAAGTTTCATTCCAAATGAAAGCCCCATTTCCGCAAGAATCTCCTTGATTTCATTGAGGGACTTCCGCCCAAAGTTCTTCGTTTTCAGCATTTCCGGCTCCGTCCTCTGAACCAGTTCACCGATGAGGTGTATTCCAGCGTTTTTAAGGCAATTTGACGAACGCACGGATAACTCGAGATCGTCGAACGGCCTCAGGAGATATTCGTTCATATCCTGTTCTTCTTCGACTTCCTCTTCCTCGACTTCGCTTTCAGTTTCATCAAAGTTAATGAATACATCCAACTGATCCTTTAGAATTTTTGCCGCATAAGCCATGGCATCTTCGGGAATGACACTACCGTCCGTCCAGATTTCAAGAATCAGCTTGTCATAATCCGCAACTTGTCCAACCCGGGCATAGGTCACCGTATATTTGACCTTCCTGATGGGGGAATATATCGCATCGACATTAATGGTGCCCTCAGACTGGTCCGGGTCCCTTTCTTTTTTTGCGGGGACATAGCCACGACCGATATTAACGACCATTTCGGCCTTCATTGTGGCACCCTCCGACAAGGTCGCAATATGATGGTCCGGATTAAGCACCTCTACCGTGCCGTCTGTGATGATATCGCCTGCCCGAATGATCTTGTCACCGGAGGCGTCAATATAGATCGTTCTGGGCTCTTCTTGATGCATTTTCAGGCGAACGCCCTTGAGATTCAGCACAATATCCGTTACATCTTCTTTCACCCCAGGTACCGTTGAAAACTCATGAAGGACGCCATCGATTTTAACTGAGACAATCGCGGCCCCACCAATGGATGATAAAAGAACCCTTCTTAGGGCATTCCCAAGCGTCGTACCGAACCCTCTCTCCAACGGCTGAACCGTAAATTCGCCATAGGATTCCGAATGGGTGGACCCATCGATTTCAATCCGCTTGGGTCTGATCAAATTGTACCAGTTTTTTAGCATGGTTTACTTCCTCTGGCCTTTGGGTTTTCGAAACCGTTTAGTTCACATTCAATTGTTGTTATTTCGAGCAAAGTTCTACAATGAGTTGTTCCTGAATCGGCATGACCAATTCTTCACGTTCCGGCAACATCTTTACCGTTCCCTTGAAGTTCTCTTTATCCAGTTCCAGCCATTGAGGGACACCCCTGCGATCCACAGTGTTCAACGCTTCCAGTATCCGGACAACGGTTCTGCTGCTCTCCTTAACCGAGAGTTCATCACCAACTCTTACCAGATAAGAAGGAATATTAACCTTTTTCCCGTTCACGAGAAAGTGATTGTGCCTCACAAGCTGGCGCGCTTCCGCCCTGGAATTTGCTAATCCCATCCTGAACACCATGTTATCCAATCTTCTCTCCAACAATAGAAGCAGATTTGTACCGGTGATACCCTTCTGTCGGTCCGCCTTTTCAAAATAACCGGCAAACTGTTTCTCCAGGACTGCGTACATTCTTTTAAGTTTCTGTTTTTCCCGTAGTTGCAATCCATAATCCGAATACTGTTTTCTCCTGCGTTCGCCATGCTCTCCAGGGGCATAGCCTCTGCGCTCGAACGCACATTTTTCACCGTAACAACGATCTCCCTTGAGAAATAGCTTCAACCCTTCCCTACGGCATAGCCTACACACAGACTCGCAATATCTTGCCAAGACCGCCTCCCTCACACATTAATTGAAATATCCGCTGTATATGTTTATGATATTATTTAATATATTAAAAACTATCAAACCCTTCTTCGCTTTGGCGGACGACAGCCGTTATGGGGGATGGGCGTCACGTCTCTAATTAGACTGATTGTCAATCCCGCCAACTGCAGGGACCTTAACGCAGACTCCCTGCCAGACCCAGGTCCTTTGACATAGACTTGAACCCGTCGCACACCATGTTCTTTAGCTTTTTTGACCGCATCTTCTGCCGCCATCTGGGCCGCGAAGGGGGTGCTTTTTCGGGAACCTTTGAAACCCTGCATCCCCGCAGAGGCCCAAGAAATAACATTGCCTCCCAAATCCGTAATCGTCACAATCGTATTGTGAAAGCTAGATTGAATATGGGCAATTCCTTCCGGAATGTTCTGTTTTTCTTTCTTTTTTCCCGTTTTTCTAACCGGCTTCGCCATACTGCCTCCAGATCAATCTCGTTGAATCAGTTTTGTTATCTCTTCTTTCCGGCAATGGCCCTTCTGGGACCCTTCCTTGTCCGAGCATTTGTTCTCGTCCTCTGACCCCTTGCAGGAAGACCTTTTCGATGACGCAGACCACGATATGTCCCGATGTCCATCAACCGCTTGATTGACATGGACACATCACGCCGGAGATCACCTTCTACTTTATGTTCCTTGTCAATGATACCTCGAATGGAACTCACCTCTGAATCCGCCAGGTTGTCCGTCTTGGTATAATAACTGACCCCCGCTTTATCAAGTATCTCCCGCGCTTTTGACCTGCCGATACCATAAATGTAGGTCAATGCAATTTCCATATTTTTATTTCTTGGTAAATCGACTCCTGCAATTCTTGCCACCTGATAACCTCCTCCTATTTCGGCAAATCAACCTTGACGCTGCTTATGCTTTGGAATCTCACAGATAACACGCAAAACACCATGTCTTTTCACGATGACACATTTATCACATATTTTCTTTACAGATGACCTTACTTTCATGATCTCACTCCTTTGCCCGGGTTCTTAAGCATTACGAACCATAAAGTCTTATGCGTTACAAAACAACATTTCTTTATTACTCATTTGGAACGGTAGGTTATTCTCCCTCTCGTCAAATCATAAGGTGAAAGTTCCACCGTCACCTTGTCTCCTGGAAGGATCTTGATAAAATGCATCCGCATCTTACCCGAAATGTGAGCAAGGACTCTGTGTCCGTTTTCCAGTTCCACGCGGAACATAGCATTTGGAAGTGGCTCGATCACTCTGCCCTCGACTTCTATTGCATCTTCTTTGGCCATCCCGTTTCCGTCATCTTTCTACGATCATCTTACTGTAACTGGCTTAGAATATCGGGACCTTTTTCGGTAATGGCAACAGTGTGTTCGAAATGGGCAGACAAAGCCCCGTCTTCCGTAACCACGGTCCAGCCATCCTGCAGGAGCTTTACTTTATGGGTCCCCTGGTTCACCATCGGTTCAATCGCCAAAACCATGCCAGCTTTCAACTTCAAGCCTCGGCCCCTCGTACCATAATTCGGAACTTGCGGCTCTTCATGGAGCTGTCTACCAATCCCATGACCAACATAATCCCGCACAACCGAATAACCCGAAGCTTCCACCTTTTCCTGGCAAGCTGCTGACACATCTCCCAACCTGTTACCCGGCACAGCTTGCTCAATAGCTCTGTAAAGAGCTTCCTCGGTGCAACGCATCAACTTTATTGCGTCGGCAGAAACCTTCCCGACTGGAACTGTAATCGCCGCATCGCCGTAATAACCCCCGTAGTAAATTCCAAAATCCATGCTCAAAATATCGCCATCAACAAGAACCTGCTCCGAAGGCATCCCATGCACGACGACGCAATTCACGGAAGCACATAACGAGAAGGGATATCCACGATAGCCTTTAAACGCGGGACTCGCTTTTTTGTTCTTGGCGAGTTCTTCCGAGTACCGGTCCAACTCTCCTGTGGTGATTCTCGGTTTTACCCGTGCCTTTAACTCGTTCAGAATTACGGCAACGATACGATTGCTGGCCCGCATCTTTTCAATTTCTTCAGGCCGCTTCAATATTACCATATGACCCACCATGCGACCTCGTTGTATTCTCTTCTCAAATCAACGCCTTCTGGAGGCGATTCGCCCCTTCCTCATAAACCCTTCGTACTGCCTGGTCAAAAGGTGGGTTTCTATTTGTCCAGCCGTATCCAAGGCGACACCAACGACAATCAAAAGCGCCGTACCACCAAAGTAAAAAGGTACGTTGAAGTAACTGATCAAGATGCTCGGCAGCACACAAACCGCCGAAACATAGAGCGCCCCACTGAATGTTAGTCTCGTCAGCACATCGTCAATATAATCCGCCGTTTTCTTACCTGGCCTGATTCCAGGTATGAAACCACCGTACTTTTTCAAATTTTCCGCAACATCCACCGGGTTATATGTAACCGCCGTATAGAAGTAACAGAAGAAGATAATAAAAGCTACGTACATCAGTTCGTAGAACGCCCGCCCCGGCACCAGGGTATCCGCCACCGTTTTCATCCAGGGATGGGGAATAAAATTTGCGATGGTTGCCGGAAACATGATGATTGATGACGCAAAAATAGGCGGTATGACACCTGATGTATTTATTTTCAAGGGCAGATGAGTTGATTGCCCTCCGTACATTTTCCGCCCCACCACCCGCTTCGCATACTGAACGGGAACCCGCCGCTGACCGGTTTCCATAAAAACGATAAAACCGACAACACTGATCATCATAATCAAAAGGAACAGGATGATAAATATTCCCATTTCGCCGGTCGATAAAAGACGAAATGTATTCAGAATGGCTTCCGGTCCCCGGCAAACAATACCGGCGAAAATAATCAAGGATATGCCGTTTCCGATGCCTCTCTCTGTAATCTGTTCACCCAGCCACATGATGAATGCGGTCCCTGCAGTCAGGGTAAGCATCGTCATCAAACGGAATCCCCACCCGGGCGTTATCACGATGGATGCACCCGTCGGACCCGCCATATTTTCCAGACCAACGGCAATACCGAACCCTTGAATGATACTCAATATAACTGTTCCGTACCGTGTGTACTGAACGATCTTCTTTCGCCCTGCCTCCCCTTCTTTGGAGAGTTTTTCCAGGTGAGGTACGGCAATCGTGAGTAGTTGCAGAATAATCGAGGCGCTGATGTAAGGCATGATCCCGAGGGCAAAAACAGACAGATTGCTCAGGGCGCCCCCGGCAAACATATCAAAGAGTCCCAGAAGCGATCCTTTGGCCTGCTCGAAAAACGCGGCCAATGCAACCGTATCGATTCCCGGCGTCGGTACATGAGCACCGACCCTGTAGACGGCCAGAAGAGAAAAAGTGATTAGAATCCTCTTTTGCAGTTCCGGTATCTTCGATATATTCTTAAAGCCGTCTAACAATTACCCGACCTCTGCCACAGATCCGCCGATTGCTTCGATTTTCTCTCGTGCTCCCTTGCTGATCATGTCAACCTTCACGGTCAGGGGGACTTTTATTTCACCTTTACCCAGAATTTTGATTGCATCGCCTGTTTTCTTGATCAAACCGCTCCTTAAAAGGAGTTCCGCATCCACAACTGTGTTTTCCTCAAAACGATTCAACTGCTCAATATTGACGGCGATGATTTCCTTACGGAACAAGTTCCGAAACCCCCGCTTAGGGAGTCTCCGAGCAAGAGGCATTTGCCCTCCCTCAAACCCCGGACGCACCTTGCCCCCCGATCTGGACTTTTGCCCCTTCGTACCTCTCCCCGCCGTTCCGCCATAACCGGACCCTGAACCCCTGCCAACTCTTTTCCTTTTTTTTCGCGATCCATCCGGCGGTCTCAGCGTCCCCAAATTCATATCTCTTTCCCCTCAACTTCCTCGTATTTTACCAGATGTCGTATTTTATCAATCACACCACGCACTTCAGGTCTGTCTTCGAGAACCACGGTTCGATTCATTTTACCTAAACCAAGGCCCCGGAGCATCCTCCTCTGTTTCTCCGGCCTCCCTATATAACTTCTCACCTGCGTGATCTTGAGCATTTTTGCCACACCCTGTCTCCTTCTCCTCTAGAGCTCTTCAACGGCCTTGCCCCGCTGGGCTGCAATGACTTCGGGTCCTTTCAACTGTTGGAGGCCGTTGATCGTCGCTTTAACCAAATTATGCGGATTATGGGACCCCAGACATTTTGTCAGAATGTTGTGTATGCCTGCAACCTCAAGTACGGCCCGAACGGCCCCTCCGGCTATCAAGCCGGTTCCTTCCGAAGCGGGCTTCAGAAGAACCTTACCACCACCGTAGTGGCCGAGAACCTCATAAGGAACTGTTTTATTCAGAACAGCCACCTTTGTCATGCTTTTTTTGGCCTGCTCCATTCCTTTTCGAATCGCTTCAGGCACTTCCTGAGCCTTGCCCAGTCCCGAACCAACGGATCCATCGCCGTCGCCTACAACCACGATCGCGCTAAACCTGAATCTCCTCCCGCCTTTGACCACTTTTGCCGTACGATTTATTGCAATCACCCTGTCAAGAAGTTCATCTTCTCTAATTTCTCTTTTATTCAAGGCCATTCCCTTCAGCGTATTATTGATTTGCCCACTAAAACTGCAATCCACCCTCACGTGCAGCTTCCGCTAGTGCTTTGACGCGTCCATGATAAAGGAATTTACCTCGATCAAAGACGACCCTTGTAATTCCCATTGCAAGCAGTTTTGCGGAAACCGCCTTTCCCACAGCTTTGGCCGCATCGGTTTTTTTCCCTTTAAGAACTGTCTGATCCAGTTCGTTGGACAAGGTGGAGGCTTGAACAATCGTCCTGCCGACATCGTCCGCAATTGCCTGGACATATATGTGCCGGTCACTTCGGAAAACCGAGAGCCTCGGCCGTTCCATCGTCCCCTGTACTTTAGACCGCACTCTTTTCGCCCGTTTATCCCCAATTTTTTTTATCCGCTTAGACGACAATTGCCTTACCCCTCTTTCTCTGTACTGCAACGCTTACTTGGCACCGACGGTCTTGCCCTCTTTTCTGCGAATCACTTCGCCGACATATCGAATCCCTTTACCCTTGTAGGGCTCGGGTTTCTTAACACCGCGGATTTCTGAGGCAACACGACCGACCAACTCTTTATCGATTCCGGACACCACGATATTGACCAGTTTATCCACTTTCACACTGACACCATCTGGCACACTGTACTCAACTGGAGAAGAATAACCAACGGCCAGCTTCAGGAGATTATCTGCAATTTCAGCACGATATCCAACACCCGAAATCTCGAGAGCTTTTTCATATCCGACGCTGACACCGGTTACCATGTTTGCTACCAGCGTCCTGCTCAATCCCTGATATTGACCGGCTTTTCGTGTGTCCGACAACTTTTTGACTTCCGCGTTTCCCGACTCAAGAACCAATTCAACCCCTTCAGGGAGAATTCTCGTCAACGTACCCTTCGGACCTTGCACCTCAACGAAGGAGCCATCCAGTCTGATCGAAACATCACTCGGTATTTCAATGATTTTTTTCCCAATTCTTGACATGAAAAAATCACCCCATTATTTTTACTCGAACTGATTCAGTTACCATACATTACAAAGAACTTCGCCCCCGACATGCAATGCTCGGGCTTCCTTATCCGTCATGACGCCCTTCGACGTGGTAATAATGCTGATTCCATAGCCGTTGAGGACTTTGGGTATCTCATCCTTACCCAGATAAACACGGCGTCCTGGTTTACTCACACGTTGCAGGTCAGTAAAAACCGGTTTCTTGTCTCCCGTATACTTCAAGTATATCCTCAGTACGATACGACCTTTGTCATCCTTTTTCTGCTCAAAGCCGCTGATGTAACCACTGTTGACTAGCACTCTGGCGATATTCTGATTCATCCGTGAGGAAAATACATCGACGCTTTTAAAATGTACCCGACCCGCATTTCTGATTCTCGTAATCATATCTGCAATTGGATCCGTCATACCCATATGAATACTCCTTTGTTCCGCCGTTTCATCTGCATCTACCAACTGGATTTAATAACGCCGGGAATCTCGCCTTTTAACGAAAGGTCCCTTAAACAAAGTCTGCACATATCGAATTTTCTGTAATATGCCCTTGATCGTCCGCAAAGAGGACAACGATTGTAGTCCCTGACCGAAAATTTTTTTTCCTTTTTAGCTTTTGCGATCAATGATTTTTTCGCCACTCCCACGCTCCTTAAGCCATCCATTTGATTCTGACAATCACGTTATCAATGTTTAAAAGGAACCCCCAATAATTTAAGGAGATACCGGGCTTCCTCATCCGTTTTGGCGGATGTCACGATGACCACATTCATCCCCCTGACCTTTTCTATTTTATCGTATTCGATTTCCGGAAATATAATCTGTTCACGAATCCCCAACGTGAAATTGCCCATCCCGTCAAAAGATGTCGGCGATATGCCCCGAAAATCACGTACGCGTGGCAAACTCACGCTAACCAGGCGATCAAAAAATTCGTACATTCTATCCCGTCTGAGCGTAACCCGACAGCCAATAGACATGCCCTGGCGTAATTTAAACGTTGCAATGGAACGTCTCGCTTTGGTAATTACCGGCTTCTGACCCGTTATTTTAGCAATCTCCTCCATCGCGCTATCGAGCGACTTGATGTTCTGAATGGCCTCTCCCAGCCCCATATTGATCGCAATCTTTTGGATTCTGGGAACTTCCATAATGCTCTTGTAGCCAAACTCCTTCATCATTGCCGGAACGACTTCTTCTTCGTAGTATTTTTTCAGCCTTGCCTTTGCCATAATTTCACGACCTATGCATCCAATATCTCGTTACATTTTCTGCAATAACGAACTTTCTTGTTGTCATCCAATACCTTGTGGCCATAGCGAACCGCTTTGTTGCACTTACCGCATACAAGCATCACATTGGAAGTATGGATGGAACCTTCTTTTTCAAGAATGCCCCCTTTTCCCTTGGCATCCGGCTTCTTGTGGTGCTTCAGCAAGTTGACCTTTTCGACAATGATCCGATCTTTCTTCTTAATGATTTGAAGAACCTTGCCGGTTTTGCCTTTTTCCTTACCCGTTATTACTTCTACCAGGTCACCTTTCTTCACACCTGTCTCTTGCATTCCTTTTCCTCATTTTTTATCTGCTTGCGCCATTTTTTATATTCGTTTCGATCTCATTGTGATCATCCCACTACAGTACTTCCGGAGCCAACGATATGATTTTCATGAATTGCTTCGCCCGTAGTTCTCTTGCCACAGGCCCGAATATTCGTGTTCCTATAGGTTCCATCTGATTTGTTATCAATACCGCTGAGTTTTCATCAAATTTTAGGTAGGAGCCATCAGGCCTTTTTATTTCCTTTGCGGTTCGCACAATCACCGCCCTCATGACATCGCCTTTTTTAACCCTGGAGTTGGGCAACGCCTCCTTGACCGAGACAACTATTATATCACCAACGCTTGCATATCTTCTTTTTGATCCACCGAGTACCTTGATACAGGCAACCCGTTTCGCTCCGGAATTGTCCGCAACGGATAATATGGTCTGCATCTGAATCATAGCCGAACCTCTCTACTGTCTTTCTCTCTGAACTGCTATTTCGCCTTTTCCAGGATCTCGCGCACTCTCCACCGCTTATCCCTACTGAGAGGCCTTGATTCGATAATCAACACCTTATCACCGATGCGACAGGCATTTACTTCATCGTGGGCCTTGTATTTTTTATGCCTTTTCAAATATTTATGTACAATAGGGTGTTTCACGAGCCTTTCTGACAAGACAACAATGGTTTTATCCATTTTGTCACTGACCACAACTCCCTTTATGGTTCTATTGTTCCCTCGCTCAGTCATCACCCTCGCGCCTCCCTTTGCCTGAGAACAGTATGGACCCTTGCGATATCCTTACGAATGCTTGCCAGTGAGGCGGTCGATTCCAGCTGGCCGGACGCATGCCTCGAATTGAGCTTGAAATATTCTTCTTTTAACTCGCCAAGCTTCTGATCTAATTCGTCTTTACTCAGCTCTTTTATCACCCTAATTTTCATTCATGATCTCCCTAACGAGAAATTTAGTCGTAATGGGAAGTTTGTGTGCTGCCAAACGGAACGCCTCGCGGGCAACCTCTTCCGTTACTCCCTGCATTTCATAGAGAACAGCACCCGGCCTGACAACGGCCACCCACTCTTCCGGAGCACCTTTACCCTTACCCATACGGGTTTCCGCGGGTTTTTTCGTTACGGGTTTCTGCGGAAACACCCGAATCCAAATTTTACCACCCCTTTTAACGTAACGTGTCATAGCAATACGCGCCGCTTCGATTTGTCGTGCCGTAATCCAGCCGCACTCGGACGCCTGCAGTCCAAATTCGCCAAAAGCGATTGTCCCACCCCGGATCGACTTGCCCCCCATACGCCCTCTTTGCATCTTCCGGTATTTTACTCTTTTCGGAGCTAACATGTTTATCCCTCAGCAACTGAAATGCCTGTTTTAGAACCGGAAACCCGGTCCGTATTTCCATTATGCCGGTTTTTGATTCGGCAATACTTCTCCATGAAAAATCAAAACTTTAACACCGATCTGTCCGTACGCCGTATGGGCCTCCGCGAAGCCGCAATCAATATCTGCCCTCAGCGTATGCAGAGGGACCCGGCCTTCCCGGTACCACTCCGATCTGGACATTTCCGCGCCTCCCAATCGTCCGGCGCAATTGATCCGAATCCCTTTCGCGCCAAATTTCAGAGCGGATGTTACACATTTTTTCATCGCTCTGCGAAACGCCACCCTTCTTTCAAGTTGCAAAGCGACGTTTTCAGCAACAAGTTGGGCATCAATCTCCGGTTTCCTGATTTCCAGCACATTAAGAATAATTTCGCGGTTCGTAATTCTTTCGAGGTCTTTTTTCAGCTTTTCAATCTCAGCGCCCTTCTTGCCGATAATCACTCCGGGCCTAGCGGCATAGATATTGACTTTAGCTCTGTTGGCCGCCCTTTCTATTCCGATTCTGGATATACCCGCGTTGTAAAGTTTCTTCTTGAGATACTTTCTGACCTTCAGATCTTCGTGAAGCAGCTCAGCATACTTCTTTTCCGCATCCCACGAAGAATTCCATGTCTTGATCCCGCCTAGCCGTAACCCAACCGGATTAACCTTTTGCCCCAAACCTCCACCTCCTCAAATACTTACGCTTCATCCAATACAATCGTAATATGACTCATTCTCTTCTTTATCGAAGCCGCTCTTCCCTGAGCACGGGCCCGCCATCTCTTGAGGACCGGCCCCTGGTCAACAAATATTTTCTTTATGTACAGAATATTTTCATCGATATCCGGATTCTGGCTCGCATTCGCCACGGCCGATTTCAGTAGTTTCGTCACAATACCCGAAGCTTTCTTTCGCGTAAAATCCAGTATTCTAAGGGCCTCCTCAACACGCTTCCCTCTGATCAAATCAACAACCAATCTCGCCTTTTGAGGTGAGATCCGGACATATCTAACAACGGCTCTTGCTTCCATATCCCTAAAGACTCCAATCATATCGGCCATGTGCCAGTGAATCATTCACTTCCTAACCTTGGTTTTCCGGTCCCCCGCATGGCTATAGAAGGTTCGGGTCTGTGCAAATTCACCCAGTTTGTGCCCCACCATATTTTCTGTTACGAACACCGGAATAAACTTCTTTCCATTATGAACCGCAAAAGTATGTCCGATCAATTCCGGCGTAATGGTTGAACGGCGCGACCACGTCTGGATAACCGCCTTGCTTCCCGATCCTTCGACTTTCCTAACTTTTTCAATAAGTTTCTCTTCTATGTACGGGCCTTTACGTATTGAGCGCGCCACTTCTTATCCCCTTCTCTTTACAATATACTTGTCGGTCCTCTTATTTCTTCTCGTCTTATGACCTTTCGTCGGGATACCCCAAGGCGTACAGGGGTGCCTGCCGCCCGAGCTCTTGCCTTCCCCGCCTCCCATCGGATGGTCAACTGGATTCATGACCACCCCTCTCACCTTGGGACGTTCACCAAGCCAGCGTGATCTCCCCGCCTTGCCTATGCTTATATTTTCATTTTCGATATTACCCACCTGGCCTATCGTGGCTCGGCATTCAATAAAAACCTTACGCACCTCACCAGAGGGTAGTCTCACTTGAGCATAGTCTCCTTCTTTGGCCATTAACTGTCCATATGAACCGGCACTGCGGATTAATTGTCCGCCCTTGCCGACTTTCAATTCCAGATTATGAATAAGCGACCCCAAAGGAATGTTCTTCAGGGGCATTGCATTCCCCGGCTTGATATCCGCTTTTTCGTCACTGATAATTCGATCTCCAACCGACAGCTTGGCCGGTGCAATAATATATCTCTTTTCACCATCGGCATAATGCAACAACGCAATGCGACTGGTTCGATTGGGATCGTACTCCACCGAAAAGACCTTGGCCGGAACACTATCCTTATCGCGCCGGAAATCGATGACCCGGTAACGTCGTTTGTGGCCGCCACCCATGCGGCGCATGGTAATGCGCCCATGACAGTTACGCCCCCCTGTCTTCTTAATAGGCCGCAGCAAACCCTTTTCCGGCTCTGCCTTGGTAATTTCTTTAAAATCCGAACAGGTTTGAAACCGTCTACCCGGTGATGTGGGTTTATACTTTACAATCGCCATCCGTTATATTCTCCTCGGAACTATACGCCATCAAATATTTCAATCTTGCTCCCCGGTACAAGCTTGACGATCGCTTTTTTCCAATCTTGCGTTCTCCCTATGTTCCTGCCAACGCGCTTTCTCTTTCCCCGCATATTCATTACACGAACATTCAGAACCTTGACTTTGAATAACTTCTCAACAGCCTGACCGATTTCTATTTTATTCGCTCGTCGATCCACTTCAAATGTATACTTGTCTAATTCGTCTCTCTCGAGCGTACTCTTTTCCGTAATGAGAGGCCTTTTTATACTCCGATACCGTTCCATCAGGCTAATAACACCCCCTCTATCTTTTTAACGGAGGGCTCCAAGAAGACAATGTCCCTATAGTCCAACAAATCGTACACGTTAATCCCTTCCGATCTGATCATCTTAACATTTTTCAGATTCCGAGAAGACATCTCGAGAACGGGATATGACTGATCAATCACAAACAGCGTCTTCCCCCATCCAAAACGGTCCATGACTTCCTTGAATTTTTTTGTCTTGATCGCGTCCATCGGGAAATCCTTCAAAACGAACATCAGATTTTCCCGATATTTCATGCTGAGTGCAGAAATCAACGCTCTCCTACGTACTTTGCGGGGCACTTTGAACGCATAGGTGCGAGGCTGTGGCCCGAAAACGACACCGCCTCCCCTCCACAAAGGCGAGCGCCTCGTTCCTGCACGAGCCCGACCGGTTCCCTTTTGTCGCCACGGTTTTCTCCCGCCGCCCCTTACTTCGCTTCTTCCCTTTGTCTTGGATGTACCTCTCCTTCGTGATGCATGTTGCATACGGACGACTTCATAAATCACATCCTGATTCACGTCACCACCGAACACCGCATCACTCAGCTCAATTTCCGACACCTTCTGCCTGTCAGTATTATACACTTCAACCGTCGGCATGCTCTTTACTCCAGTTCTACTTATTTCTCGATTTGATGGATTGTTTGACAAGCAGGAGGCCGTTTTTACCTCCGGGCACGGCCCCTTTGACCAGCATGATATTCTTTTCCGGCCGAATCGCACATACCTGAAGGTTTTTGACCGTACTCCTTACATTACCCATCTGGCCCGGTAGGCGTGTCCCTTTGAAGACCTTGGCTGGATCGGCACTTGCGCCGATGGATCCCGGGGCACGATGGAACATCGAGCCATGTGAAGCCCGACCACCCCCGAATCCGTGTCTTTTCATAACACCGGCAAATCCCTTACCTTTCGTAGTTCCTGTGATATCCACATATTCACCGGAACTGTATATGTCCACCTTGATCTCTTCACCCAATTCGTATTCTTCGGGATTCCCAGGCATTTCTCTTAAATACCGGAAAGTGCCCTTGCCGGTGTTTTTAAAATGCCCCTGAAGGGGCTTGGTCACATGGGATTGTTTAATCCTCCCATATCCCAGCTGAATGGCATCATATCCATCCTTCGCCACCGTCTTTTTCTGGATGACCACAGACGGTTCCATCTCGATGATCGTGACAGGTATTGCCTCTCCATCCTCTGCAAACACCTGCGTCATACCCAGCTTTCTGCCAATCAGTCCCTTTTTCATCACTCTCTCGTTTATTTTTCTCGTTACAAATTCCAAACACCACCATTAAGAAAGATCTTTGCTTAATGCCGTCACGCCTTGATCTCGACATCCACACCAGCAGACAATTCCAGCTTCATCAGGGCGTCCACCGTAGATTGAGTCGGTTCAATGATGTCTATCAAACGCTTATGCGTACGAATTTCAAACTGTTCCCGTGACTTTTTGTCCACATGGGGTGAGCGGTTTACACAGTACTTGTTAATCTCCGTCGGCAGAGGAATCGGCCCCGCCACCGCAGCACCGGTTCTTTTCGCTGTCTCCACAATCTCCTCAACCGAGCGGTCAAGCAGTTTGTAATCATAGGCCTTAAGTCGAATTCTAATTTTCTGATCTTTCATTGATTTCCGTTACATCCCATTCATAAATTTATGCAATGATCTTACTGACCACACCCGCACCCACGGTTCTGCCACCTTCACGGATAGCGAAACGGAGCTTCTCCTCCATAGCAATCGGGGTAATCAATTCAACGCTCATTTCCACGTTGTCACCGGGCATCACCATCTCAACGCCCTCAGGCAGGTTGGCGACACCGGTCACATCGGTCGTTCTAAAATAGAATTGGGGCCTGTAACCCGTGAAGAACGGGGTATGACGTCCCCCTTCCTCCTTGGTCAGAATGTAAACCTGAGCCTTGAACTTCGTGTGGGGAGTGATGGAACCAGGCTTCGCCACAACCTGTCCACGTTCCACTTCCTCGCGCTTCGTGCCTCTAAGGAGGAGCCCCACATCGTCCCCGGCTCGTCCTTCATCCAAGGTCTTACGGAACATCTCCACACCTGTGCAGACCGTTTTGACAGTTGGGCGGATTCCAACGATTTCCACTTCATCACCGGTCTTAATGATACCGCGGTCCACCCTGCCCGTAACAACGGTACCGCGCCCGGAAATGGTAAAAACGTCGCCGACCGGCATCAAGAAGGGTTTGTCCAGATCCCTTACGGGGTCCGGAATGTGGCTGTCTACGGCATCCATGAGATCCATAATGCACTGCACATTCGGAGAATCGGGATCTTCCGCTTCAAGAGCCTTCAGGGCCGATCCACGGATGATGGGAATATCATCACCGGGGAATTCGTATTGATTCAGCAGCTCGCGAAGCTCCAGTTCAACCAGATCAAGCAATTCCGGGTCATCAACCAGATCGACTTTATTCATGAAGACGACGATATAGGGTACCTGCACCTGTCTCGCCAAGAGAATGTGCTCCCGGGTCTGGGGCATGGGGCCATCGGAGGCAGCAACGACAAGAATCGTCCCGTCCATATGGGCGGCACCCGAAATCATGTTCTTGATGTAGTCGGCGTGACCGGGGCAGTCGACGTGGGCATAATGCCGTTTTGCCGTTTCATATTCAACATGGGTGATGTTGATGGTAACGCCCCTTTCCTTCTCTTCCGGGGCATTATCAATCGAATCGAAAGACCTGAATTCCGCAAATCCCTTTTTCGCCAAGGTTTTTGTAATAGCGGCGGTCAGGGTCGTCTTGCCGTGATCGACATGACCAATTGTTCCAATATTTAAATGCGGCTTCGTCCTTTCAAACTTTTTCTTAGCCATCTTAATCCCCTCCTTCAGGTTTGAGTGATTCTTTTTTATTGATTTGTTGTCGATTTAACCAGCTTACTTTATCCCTGAATTTACTGTATCCGCATGGAAATTACAGAAATTAAAATCTATAATGAGCGAATGCTTTGTTTGCCTCCGCCATCTTGTGTACACTTTCCCGCTTCTTGATAGAGGCGCCTCGATTGTTGGCTGCATCGATAAATTCCGCCGCCAGCTTTTCTCTCATCGTTTTCTCAGAACGCTCCCGCGAGTTGGTGATCAGCCAGCGGATACCCAACGCAACCCTTCTTGAGGGGACGACTTCGGTCGGCACCTGATAGGTCGATCCACCTACCCTCCTAGATTTGACCTCAATCACCGGTTTAACATTGTTGACGGCCTTTTCGAATACCTCAAGGGGCGCTTCCTTCAGTTTCTTTTCGATGATATCGAAAGCGCCGTAAAGGATGAACTCCGCCACACTCTTCTTGCCGCATCTCATCAGGTTGTTGATGAACTTGGCCACCAATTTGCTATTGTATTTAGGGTCCGCTTGGATCTCCCGTTTTGCAATTTCTCTTCTTCTGGGCATTATCCTGTCTCCGCTTAGCTCGGTTTTTTCGCTCCATACTTGGACCTACCCTGCTTCCGATCCGCAACACCGACGGAATCAAGAGTGCCGCGAACAACATGATAGCGGACACCGGGCAAATCCTTGACTCTCCCCCCTCTGACCAGCTCCACGGAGTGCTCCTGGAGATTGTGTCCAACCCCTGGTATGTAAGAGCTTACCTCATAACCGCTTGTCAAACGTACTCTCGCCACTTTTCTTAAAGCCGAATTGGGCTTCTTGGGCGTCGTTGTGTAAACCCTCACACAAACGCCTCTGCGCTGTGGCGAACCAGCCAGCGCCGGCGTTGCCGCCTTCTTTGCAAGCCTCTCCCGTCCTTTTCTGACCAACTGATTAACTGTAGGCATTCTTCCTCCCGAAACCCAATCTCTACCCAAGGCAATGAAGCCCGTGTCAATATCAATTCACTCAATGAATGTCAAGCGTTTTCTAACCATTATTCTCACCCAAAGGCAGATCCTCAACGTACTGCGCATCGTCTTCCATATGAATTCCAAGTTTACGATACATAACCAAACCCGTCCCCGCCGGAATCAACCGACCCATGATCACGTTCTCCTTGAGCCCTCTCAAATAATCCACTTTGCCGGCAAGGCTTGCTTCGGTGAGTACGCGCGTGGTCTCCTGAAAAGAGGCGGCAGAAATGAAGCTCTGAGTGGAAAGAGACGCTTTGGTAATGCCAAGCAACATCGGCTCGCCGATGGCTGGTTTCCCCCCCCGCTCTATAACCGCCCTGTTCTCTTCCTGGAAACGGTAACGCTCCACCTGTTCATCGTTGATAAAGCTGGTGTCGCCGGGATTGGTCACTTTGACGCGACGGAGCATCTGGCGAACAATGACTTCCAAGTGTTTGTCGCTGATCTTTACGCCCTGGAGTCGATATACTTCCTGAATTTCATCAACCAAATACCGTGCGAGAGCCTTTTCACCTTTGATATTCAATAGCTCGTGAGGGTTCTGAACCCCATCCATAAGGGGTTCTCCGGCCGACACCCGATCACCCTCCTGGACACTGATGTGTTTCCCCTTGGGGATGAGGTATTCCTTTTCGTCACCGATGTCTGGGATAACCATAACTTTGCGCTTTCCCTTGGTATCCTTCCCATAAGATACGACCCCGTCAATTTCGCTGAGCACGGCATAGTCCTTGGGCTTCCTCGCCTCGACGAGTTCGGCCACACGAGGCAGACCACCTGTGATATCCTTGGTTTTCTGGGTCTCGCGGGGAATCTTCGCAAGAATGTCCCCAGCCACCACGTTATCTCCCTCGGAAACAACGATGTTGACACCGACCGAGAGGAAATGCCGGGCCACGGCATTGGTCCCCTGGACCTTGGCCGTTTTCCCCTTGTCGTCCTTGAGAGAAATGCGAGGCCGCAGATCGCCGCCCTTGAATTCGACAATCACTTTTCGGGACAGGCCGGTCACCTCGTCCACCTGTTCCTGCATGGTTTTGCCTTCAGTGATATCCCCGAATTTCACCACGCCGTCAACCTCGGCAAGGATCGGAATGGAAAATGGATCCCACTCCGCAATCCGATCCCCTTTTTTGACCGTATCGCCCTCTTTCAATTTCAGGCGGGCGCCATAGGGCACCGTGTATTTGCCCCGGTTTCGCCCCTGTTCATCCAGAACGTGAACTTCGCCGTTCCTTTTCATGACAACCAGTTCGGACCCGTCTTTGGTAAGAGCCAAATCGCCTCTTTCCCGTTCAAGGTTGATAATCCGGATCACACCGTTGTGACGGGCATCGAGTGTAGAGTGTTCATCAAATTTTGCCGTACCACCAATATGGAAAGTGCGCATGGTAAGCTGGGTCCCCGGTTCACCAATGGACTGGGCGGCAATAATGCCGACTGCCTCGCCAATATTGACAAGATGACCGTGTGCCAGGTCACGCCCATAGCACATGGCACAGACTCCATGCTTGGACTTGCATGTCAGAACCGACCGGATATTGACGCTCTCAATCCCCGCGGAATCGATCTTTTCCGCCAATACCTCATCGATCTCCTGGTTGGTGTGTACAATGATCTCCCCGGTAAAAGGATCCCGGATATCCTCCAAGGCAACGCGTCCCAATACCCTTTCTCCGGCTGGCTCTATAATTTCTCCACCTTCCATGAGAGCATTCACATAAATACCGTCAACGGTGCCGCAGTCGCGTTCAGTGATAATACAGTCTTGGGCTACATCAACCAACCTCCGGGTCAGATAGCCGGAATTCGCTGTTTTCAGCGCCGTATCGGCAAGCCCCTTACGAGCCCCATGGGTTGAGATAAAATACTGAAGTACCGTCAAGCCCTCCCGAAAATTTGCCGTAATGGGGGTTTCGATAATCTCTCCGGATGGTTTGGCCATCAGCCCTCTCATTCCAGCCAGTTGTCTGATCTGAACATTACTCCCTCTGGCACCGGAATCAGCCATCATGTAAACAGGATTGAAGCTCTGTGTTTTAAATGTTTTACCGTCGAGATCGACCACCTCTTCCGTCCCGATTCCTTCAAGCATGTCGGAGGCGATTTTCTCCGTCACCTGTGCCCAGATGTCGATCACCATATTGTAACGTTCGCCATCCGTGATCAAGCCATCCATATACCTTTTCTGAATCTTCAGCACATCTCGATCGGCCCCGTTAACAATATTTTTTTTACTTTCTGGAATAATCAGGTTATGAATCGTAAAAGATGCACCGGAAGATGTCGCATACTTAAACCCCAGATCTTTCAGGCGATCCGCCAGAAGCACCGTTGTTTTATCGCCACAGGTCCGATAGCAATCGCCTATCAAATTGGCGAGTTCCTTCTTGTTCATGACTTTGTTGATGCTATCGAAGGGTATCTGTTCGGGTACGATTTCAGAAAGGATCACACGCCCCACTGTCGTGTCATGGAACAGGCCATTGATCCGCACCCTGATTTTCGCTCCCAATTCGACAACGGCCGCATCCAAAGCCTGTCGCACTTCTTCCGGATCGGCAAAAATCATCCCCTCCCCTTTGGCGAAAGGACGCTCCCGGGTCAGATAATAAATCCCCAAGACAATATCCTGGCTGGGAATAATGATGGGTTTGCCATTGGCCGGCGACAGGATATTATTCGTCGACATCATGAGAATACGCGCTTCCGCCTGAGCTTCAATGGAGAGAGGCACATGGACGGCCATCTGGTCGCCGTCGAAGTCAGCGTTAAACGCGGCGCAGACCAGTGGATGCAGTTGAATCGCCTTGCCCTCGATCAGAATGGGTTCGAAGGCCTGAAGCCCCAACCGGTGCAACGTAGGCGCCCGGTTTAGTAAAATGGGGTACTCCCGGACCACTTCATCCAGGGCATCCCATACTTCCGCCGTTTCTTTTTCCACCATTTTTTTCGCACTCTTGACGGAATTCACATATCCCTTCTCCTGCAGGCGGTTGTAAATGAAAGGTTTGAACAACTCCAAGGCCATTTTTTTCGGCAGGCCACACTGGTGAAGACGCAGATCGGGCCCAACCGTAATGACCGAACGGCCTGAATAATCAACACGTTTTCCCAGAAGATTCTGGCGGAAACGTCCCTGTTTCCCCTTAAGCATATCCGACAGAGAGCGGAGGGGTCTTTTGTTGGTCCCCGTTATGGCACGACCGCGCCGTCCATTGTCAAAGAGTACATCCACCGCCTCCTGGAGCATCCTTTTCTCGTTGCGAATGATGATCTCCGGGGCATTTAATTCTTGTAATCGTTTTAAACGGTTATTACGGTTGATCACTCGTCGGTAAAGATCATTCAGATCCGACGTCGCAAAACGTCCGCCGTCCAGCGGAACCAGAGGACGCAGATCGGGTGGAATAACAGGTAAGGTCGTAAGAATCATCCACTCGGGTCGATTTCCCGACTTTTTCAGTGCCTCGACAACTTTCAAACGCTTGATGAGTTTCTTACGTTTCGTATCCGACGGGGTGGCCCTCAATTCATCCCGAATTTCGATGTCAAGCTGGATCAGATCAACTTCCTCCAGCAGTTTCCGAATCGCTTCGGCTCCGACACCGGCCTCAAAGGCGTCTTCCCCGTATTGGTCCTGGAGGTCGTTGAAATCTTCCTCGGAAAGGAGCTCTTTTTTTTTGAGGGGCGTATCCTTGGGGTCCAGGACAATCCAGGATTCAAAATAAAGGACCTTTTCCAGTTCTTTGAGGGTCAGGTCCAGAATGCTCCCAATACGGCTGGGCAGGCTTTTCAAAAACCAGATATGGGCCACAGGTGTGGCCAGAGTGATATGGCCCATGCGGTCACGACGCACCTTGGACTGAATGACCTCAACACCGCACTTTTCGCAGACCACTCCCTTGTGTTTCATCCGCTTGTAGCGACCACAAAGGCACTCATAATCCTTCACGGGACCGAAGATCTTTGCACAGAACAAACCGTCCCGTTCCGGTTTGAATGTCCTATAATTGATTGTTTCCGGTTTCTTCACTTCACCGTAGGACCACGACAGTACCTGATCGGGCGAAGCGATGGCTATTTTTATGGCATTGAACCGAATTGGATCTTTCGGTCTCTCAAAATAACTAAAAACGTCTTCCACGGATTATATCTCCTGATGCATCGTTACGCGCAATCACTTGCGAATGGTCGATCACACTGTCGTCCTCACTAAGCTGATTACTCCTCCTCAATTAATTCGACGTCAAGACAGAGACTTTGCAGTTCCTTGACCAACACGTTAAAGGATTCGGGGACACCCGGTTCAGTCGTGTGTTCACCCTTGACGATGGCTTCATACATTCGGGTTCTCCCCGTCACATCATCGGCTTTAACAGTAAGGAATTCCTGTAAGGAGTAGGCGGCACCATAGGCCTCCATGGCCCACACCTCCATTTCCCCCAGTCTCTGTCCGCCGAATTGGGCCTTGCCGCCCAGCGGTTGCTGTGTAACCAGGGAATAGGGACCAATGGATCGCGCATGAATTTTGTTATCAACCAGATGGTGGAGCTTGAGCATGTAAATCATTCCAACGGTAATAGGCTGATCGAAAGGCTCGCCCGTTCTGCCATCAAACAATATCGTCTGGCCTCGTTCGGGCAGGTTTGCAGCCTTCATGATTTTTTTGATTTCTTCCTCTTCGACACCGTCAAAAACCGGGGATGCTACAGGAACGCCCTTTTTAAGATCTTCCACAAATTCAATTATCTTCCCCGGCGGCGCCTGTTCCACAAATGCGTTGAACTCGGGCATCTCGTAAAGATTCTTAAGCTCCTTTCGAATCTTGTCAGAATCGGTCTCCATTTCCACCAAGTGGGTCAGCTGTTCACCCATTCCCTTGACGGCCAAGCCAAGATAAGCCTCCAAAATCTGCCCCACATTCATTCGAGATGGTACACCCAAAGGATTCAACACGATATCTACCGGCGTCCCGTCAGCGAAATAAGGCATGTCTTCTTCCGGCAGAACACGCGACAAGACTCCTTTGTTCCCGTGACGACCGGCCATTTTGTCGCCTACTGATAATTTTCGCTTGATCGCGACATAAATTTTTACCAGCTTGATCACACCTGGAGGTAACTCATCACTGGCCTTGATTTTTTCCAGTTTCTGATCGAAGTAGTCTTGTACCACCTCTTCCTTCCGCGCCAAATTCGACAGCAGAACGTCTATCTCTTTCTCGATTTCATCCCCATCGGATACAGAGATTTCTCGCAAGAACGGCAGAGGAATCTCATTGAGTATTTCGGCCGTGATAGTATCCCCTTTTTTCAGAACGGTTCGTCTTTTTGCATCCATAATTTTCCCGGCGGCAACCCTGCCGGTCAACAGTTCTGAAATCTTCTTTTTGACCGTTTCTGTAGCGATACGGATTTCATCATCTCGATCTTTTCTCAGTTGTTCTATGCTTTCTTCTTCGATAAACTGGGAAAGACGATCCTTTTCCGTCCCCTTCCGAGTAAAGATCTTGGCATCAATAACGGTCCCTTCCACTCCTGGCGGCACACGCAGGGAAGTATCTCTCACATCGCTCGCTTTTTCCCCGAAAATGGCGCGAAGGAGCTTCTCTTCCGCCGAAAGCTGTGTTTCGCCTTTCGGCGTGACCTTGCCGACGAGAATATCACCTGCTTTCACCGCTGTACCCATGCGAATGATCCCGTCTTCATCGAGGTTCCGCAAAACATCTTCACCAACATTGGGAATGTCACGGGTAATTTCTTCCTTTCCCAATTTGGTGTCTCTGGCCATGGTTTCGAACTCTTCAATGTGGATCGATGTATAGACATCCTCCTTGACAATCCGCTCACTGACCAGTATGGAGTCCTCGTAATTGTAGCCACCCCATGCCATGAAAGCAACCATGACATTACGCCCCAGAGCCAGTTCGCCATTGTCGACAGCCGGACCATCGGCAATGACATCGCCTGTTTTCACACGTGCTCCCTTCTCTACGATAGGTTTCTGGTTGAAGCAGGTATCCTGGTTGGAACGATGGTACTTGACCAAATTATAAATATCCACACCCGTATCGGTGCTGTCACGGCCAGACTCGTCGCTGCGAATAACAATGCGCAGGGCGTCGACGCTTTCCACCACCCCAGCACGCTTTGCCACGATAACGGCGCCGGAATCTCGCGCCACAATCGCCTCCATACCTGTACCGACTAGAGGCGCTTCAGGTTTTATCAGTGGCACAGCCTGTCGCTGCATATTGGACCCCATCAGGGCGCGGTTGGCATCATCATGTTCCAGGAAAGGGATCAACGTCGCCGCCACACTCACGAGCTGGTTTGGCGATACATCCATCATGTTGACTTCCGTCGGCACACAGGCCAGAAAGTTCTCTCCCCGTCGAACCGAAACAAGATCTCCGAGAAAATGACCGTCAGGGCTAATAGGCGTGTCCGCCGGCGCTATAACCTGGTTCTCTTCTTCGATTGCCGTTAAAAATCGAATCTCATCCGACACATGACCGTTTTCGACAACCCGATAAGGCGTTTCGATGAATCCGAATTCATTTACCCGGGCGTAGCTGCTCAAGGATACAATCAACCCAATATTGGGGCCTTCCGGCGTCTCCACCGGACAAATACGACCATAATGTGTCGGATGGACATCACGTACTTCAAAACCTGCCCGCTCCCTGGTCAATCCACCGGGCCCCAGGGCAGACAATCGCCGTTTATGTGTAATTTCAGACAGGGGATTCGTTTGATCCATGAATTGGGATAATTGACTGCTTCCGAAGAATTCGCTTACCACCGCCGAAACCGGTTTTGCGTTGACCAAATCGTGAGGCATCATGGTTTCAATATCCTGGAGACTCATTTTTTCCTTGACGGCCCTCTCCATCCTGACCATGCCGATCCGATACTGATTCTCGATCAACTCTCCTACTGAACGCACCCTCCGGTTTCCCAGGTGGTCAATATCGTCTACACTACAATCGTGAGCACCGTTTTTCAGATCCAGAAGATACTTGACCGCCGCTAAGACATCCTCATTGCGTAAAATCGTCACGTCTGTCGCAACATCCAGACGCAATTTATAATTCATCTTCGCCCGACCAACAGCGGAAAGATCATATGTATCCGCCTGGAAGAACAAACTGCCAAAGAACTTTCGTGCCGTCTCAGGCGTGGGAGGGCTACTGGGACGCAAACGCCGATAGATCTCCATGACCGCATCTTCCTCAGAATCAATGCGATCCATGAGAAGCGTATCCCGAATAGAGGCGTTTTCCATATCCTCGTCAAGCCGGATAAAATCACATTCCGTCACGCCTCTCTCGCGCAGCATTTCCAGCCCGTCCAAGCTCAATGTCTCGTTGCATTTCAGCAGCGTCTCTCCCGTTAAGGGATCAAGGACATCAGCGACAAGGACCTCGTCCACGATATCCTCGGGGGTGACGTCAATCCTGTTGATCCCGGCTTCCGTCAAACGACGCAGAAGTACCCTGGATATCTTTCTTCCCTTTTTGGCAATGACTTCTCCTGTTTTCGTATCTCGAATATCATTGGGGGCTCTTTCGTCAATCAACGTTTCATTGATGGGAATGAACATTTTCTCCCCCTCGATCAGCACCTTCTGAACACCATAGAAATATTTCAGGATAAATTCCGTGGAATTCCCCATAGCCTTCAAAAGAATCGTTACAGGCATTTTTCTCCGCCTGTCGATTCTCACATAGAGCAAATCCTTGGAGTCGAATTCCAGATCCAGCCAAGACCCACGGATCGGGATAATCCGGGCGGAATAAATCAATTTTCCGCTCGTCACCGTTTTCCCCTTGTCATGGTCATAGAAAATGCCCGGGGAACGGTGTAATTGGCTGACAATAACCCTTTCCGTACCATTGACAATAAACGTACCCGTATCGGTCATCAAGGGAATTTCCCCGAAAAAGATCTCCTGCTCCTTGACATCGCGTATTTGCCTTGTTTCTCCTGAAACCTTCTCCTGATCCGGTGTTTTTTCTATATCAAAGACAACCAGACGGGCAACGATCCTAAGAGGCGCAGCATAAGTCAGGCCTTTCTGCAGACACTCCTTGACATCGTAGCGAGGCTCGCCGATTTTGTAACTGACAAACTCCAGAGAACATTTTCCACTGAAATCGGAAATGGGGAAGGCGCTCCTGAAGGCCCCCTGAAGGCCAATGTTGGCCCTTTCCCCTGGTTCCACATCCCGCTGGAGAAACTTCTCATAAGACTTCGTTTGGATATCGAGGAGATTCGGAATATCCAGAATCTTTTTTATACACCCTAGATTTTTTCTAAACTCTGCCATATCGCCCCATGGAATTACCTTTAAAATTCTTCATTTTATCCGCATTTTGTGACATACAGAGCATCCATGAAAGACAAGCGAAGCAAACCCGCGGATATGCTTCGGTCTGCCTCGCCGCTCTGATGTCTAACATGACCACACCAACACGTTGGGGTGGAACCTTGATTTCAGGAACGCGCATCAATAAGGTTTACCCCGGTCATCCAAGCCTGTCTTCGTCTCACCTGACCAGCTTCTCCAACCAAAGAACAAGAAGCCGATGGATTGTCGTACCGATAGATTTTCCTACTTGATCTCCACGGCACCGCCCACTTCTTCAATCTTCTTTTTGATGTCCTCGGCTTCGTCCTTCTGCACGGCCTCTTTGATCGGCTTCGGCACACCTTCCACCAGATCCTTCGCCTCTTTCAGTCCCAGACCGGTGATGGCCCGAACAACCTTAATGACTTGAATCTTCTCATTGCCAAATCCCGTGAGGACCACATCAAACTCGGTCTTCTCCTCGGCAGCTGTTGCCGCTGCCGCCGCAGGCGTTCCAGCTGCCGCTACCGCCACAGGCGCCGCTGCAGATACACCGAACTTCTCCTCCAATTCCTTTACAAGTTCCGAAAGCTCGAGAACCGTCATTCCTTCAATAAAACTTACGACATCCGCCTTAGTAATCTCTGCCATTTTTGTTATCCTTCCTATCGATTTTTAGTTATCGTTTTCTTTTTTAACCCTGTACGCATCAAGAACCTGTACCAAACCCCTCGGTACGGCACTTAAAACGTTGACCAAAGATGTCTGCACACCAACCATGACGGAAAGCAGTTTGGCCAAGAGGACCTCTCTACCAGGCAATTCCGCCAAGGCGTTGATCTGTGAGACGTCCAAAACTTTTCCCTCAAGCACACCGGCGACAAGTTCCAATTGCGCATTTTTTTTGGCAAAATCGACCAGTGTTTTAGCCGGCTCCACCACGTCACCGTTGTTGAGGACAATGGCCAAAGGCCCCTTCAGGTAATCTTTCAGGACTGCCGCACACGTGTCTCTGGAAGCAATCTCCAAAAGGGTGTTTTTGACGACCCGCAGCTCTGTGTCGGATTTTCTCAGGGCGTTTCTCAGGGCTGTGATCTTTTCGACATTAAGACCACTGTAATTCGCAAGGACTGCGAGCCTCACTCCTTCCAGTTTGTCATGAAGCTCTGCGATAACTTTTTCTTTCGTTCTCCGATCCAATATCCAACCTCCTTCCTCCGTTCGAATGGGCCATTGCATCCCCTGCTGTGTGGACGCACGATATGAAAGTCAGAGAACAAAAACGTACAGAAAGGACATACCCCTACACCAGCAAATCATCATTTCGTCTCGGCAGGCCGCCAAGGTCCGATTTAAACTATTCTGTACCTGCTGTCTCAGACTTAAAGTTAGACAAATAATGAATATCAGTTAATATTCCTCACATCCAGGGGGTCAACCTTGACCCCGGGACCCATGGTCGTAGAAATTGAGATACTCCGCATATAAACACCCTTGCTGGATGCGGGTTTCAATTTGATAATGGTTTCCAGAAGTGTGGCGATATTATCTCTCAGTTTTTCCACACCAAACGATACCTTACCGACCGGACTATGGATGATACCGGCCTTTTCAACGCGAAATTCAACCTTGCCCGCCTTGAGTTCCTGAACGGCATTGGCCACATCGAAAGTGACCGTCCCGACTTTCGGGTTCGGCATAAGTCCGCGAGGGCCGAGGATTTTGCCAATTTTACCCACGCTGCCCATCATATCCGGGGTTGCCACCGTCTTATCGAACTCAAGCCAACCACCCTTGATTTTCTCAACAAGATCATCGCCGCCCACCACATCAGCTCCGGCTTCCAGCGCCTCTTTTTCCTTTTCCCCTTTGGCAAAAACGAGTACACGAACCGTCTTGCCAAGTCCATGAGGCAAAACAACGCTGCCGCGGATCATCTGGTCGGCATGGGCAGGATTGACCCCCAAACGAATCGCCGCATCAACCGTTTCATCAAACTTCGCTCTGGCCGTACGAATTGAAAGATCAATGGCTTCCTGCAGAGTGTACCGTCTATTCGGCTCAATCTGCGCTTTAGCTTTTACAAACTCTTTTCCTTTTCGAGACATGACGAAAACCTCTATTTCTTTTTAACCAACCACCTCTATCCCCATGGACCGTGCCGTTCCAGAGATAATCCGGATGGCGTTATCCAAATCCACTGCGTTCAAATCCTTGTACTTCAATTCTGCAATTTCCTTTATCTGTCCTGACGTGACTGATCCAACCTTGTCCCGGTTTGGCACCCCGGAACCTTTGGCAATCTTGGCCGCCTGTTTCAGAAGTACCGAGGCCGGCGGGGTTTTCGTGACAAACGTGAAGGACCGGTCTGAATAAACAGTGATCACAACAGGGATGACCGTTCCCTCCTGATTCTGTGTCATGGCGTTATAGGCCTTACAAAACTCCATAATATTCACACCATGCTGCCCCAAAGCGGGACCGATCGGCGGTGAGGGTGTCGCCTTCCCGGCTTTGATTTGTAGTTTTATGCTCGCAATAATCTTCTTTGCCATAATGACCACCTATTCTTTTCTATCAACGCCTGTCCTTTACTTCGCTGCTTTTCGTGTCAATTCTGTATCACTTGGATAAAGTCCAGTTCGACAGGCGTCGGACGACCAAATATACTCACGATAACACGGAGTTTACCCTTTTCGGGTCTTACTTCATCAATGACTCCGTCAAAATTTGTGAACGGCCCGTCGATGACGCGGACATGATCTCCTACATCGAACTTGAATTTGGGCTGCGGTTTTAAGGTTCCCTCATCAATCCGTGTAATCAGATTTTCGACGTCCTTATCCGGAACCGGGGACGGCTTGTCCTTGCTCCCGATAAACCCTGTAACTTTGGGCGTATCCTTGACAATGTGCCATGTCTCATCGTTCAACTTCATCCGAACCAGAATATATCCCGGGAAAAATTTCCTCTTTGATGTTTTTCTCTCCCCTGAAACCAACTCCACAACGTTTTCTTCCGGAATCAAAATGTCCGAAAAAAAATCCTGCTTCCCCTCGGTTTTAATGCGTTCCTCCAGAGAAAGTTTTACTTTGTTTTCAAACCCTGAATAAGTATGAACAACATACCACCTGAATTCCATATTGTTAACCCAACAACGCCTTAATGATCTTGGCCAGCCCAAAATCCACAAGCCCCAAAAAGAGGGACACGATGATTACCACAACCAACACAACCCCTGTGGACGCAAACGTCTGTTTGCGCGTTGGCCAGGTCACTTTCCTCAATTCGGCTCTCGCCTCTCCTAAAAACTGGCGAATCCTAAACAGAACCAGTTTAATCTTGTCCATTAAGTTACCCAATCAATCTCGCACCCTTTGATTTCATAAAGTGAATGGCAGGCCAGGAGGGATTCGAACCCCCAGCATCCGGATTTGGAGTCCGGCGCTCTATCCATTAGAGCTACTGGCCTGTTTTTTCCATGCAAAATGATTCCGTGTAAAGAGACGTTATTTCGTTTCTCGATGCGGGGTATGGGTCCGACAAAACTTGCAGTATTTTTTTAACTCGAGACGACCCTGCATCGTTCTTTTGTTTTTTGTTGTTGAGTAGTTTCGTTGTTTGCATTCCGTGCAGGCCAATAAAATGATATTTCTCATAGAAGTCTCTTCATTCCTTTTTATGGAGCCCACGACCAGAATTGAACTGGTGACCTCATCCTTACCAAGGATGTGCTCTACCGACTGAGCTACGTGGGCCGGTTGATATCAGAAAATAACCCGCGACCTACCCTGTTCAGGCCTCTTCCGACTGGCTTCTGAAGGACACAGGCACCGTTTCAAATTTCATGGAGCGGGAAACGGGATTCGAACCCGCGACCCTCAGCTTGGAAGGCTGACGCTCTAGCCACTGAGCTACTCCCGCTTCGCTTCTTTTAAAAAAATAGAATAATGAGTCAATCATTATAAATGGTGGAGGGGGGAGGATTTGAACCTCCGAAGGCATCGCCGGCAGATTTACAGTCTGCTCCCTTTGACCACTCGGGAACCCCTCCAATTTTGCGCCATATCTGGAGCTGGCGATGGGACTCGAACCCGCAACCTGCTGATTACAAATCAGCTGCTCTACCTGTTGAGCTACGCCAGCTGCTATGTTTCAATCCCGCCTAAAGGCCAACCTTTTTATATTGCAGGCACACGCGCTCCTCTAAATGAGAAATGCGGAATTTAGTTTGATTCACGATCTTTGTCAAGAAATTTCTTTTAGGCGAAGTTTCCCGCCTTAATCCACGGAGCGTCTTCACCTCAGATTAATCTCAGCCCCTCAAGATCTTTGAGTGGCGGAACCATACCGTGTCCGATATTTTCCTCGATCACAGGAACAGGCCGTGCGCCCGGTACCCATACGAAACAAGCGCCCGAATCCATAATAAAATGATTCTGTCCAACATCACAAACAGGAACCTTGCGGGACCGGGCACTCAAACCGCCAAACTGATAGCCGTAAAAGCGTTCTGCAATAACGCCGCAAATTCTCGTCAGGAATTTCTGGGCGGGCCGCCAACATCTCTTATACACCACCATCGTTGATGTACCCGCGGAACCAACTTTCGTTGAATTAGACAGAAGTGATTATAAAAATACAATTCCAAAGTTTATGAAAAGGCATGGGGCCTTTCTCTCACCGAGCAGCTTTGCCTTGATGCGAAGCTGCTCCTGGTTATGCCTCATCGTCTTAATGTCCAAGTCATGCCGGTCTTTGTATCATGCACATCAATGCCCATCTCCGATAATTGCTGTCGGATACGATCGGCTGTTTCCCAATCAGCCCTTTCCCTTGATTCCCCCCTTAAACGCAGAAGATGCATCACCTCCTGGGAAAGGCCCTGTTCCTGAAAGGTCATCACCCCTAAAACGGAATCGATCTTCTTCATGGCTTCGAGAATTCCTTCCTTTTCCCTGACACGAAGAAGGCCATCAACCAACGGTGAATTTATTCGCCTGATAAATTCAAACAGGGCGGCGAGCGCACCTGAAACATTCAAGTCATCATCCAGTTCATCAGAAAAGTTTTTTTTAAGAGCATACAATAGCTGGTCCGTATCGGGGAACCCAGGTCCATCAGAAGGATGAAGAAGGCGCTGAATGAAACCATCTATTCTTTTTACTGTATTTTTGGCTGTTTCCAGAGCGCCCCATGTAAAATTGAGGGGCTTCCTATAGTGCAAACCCAGCAGGAAAAAACGGATTTCCTTTCCGAAAAAACCTTTTTTCTCCAAGCCCTCGATGGTCATCGTATTCTCCAAGGACCTCGACATTTTTTTGCCGTCCGTCATGACTAATTCCGTATTCACCCAATAATTCGCCATCATTTTCCCTGTCACGGCCTTACCAATGGCCATGACGTTCTCGCAGTGCGGAAATATGATATCATTACCACTGGAATGAATATCAATGGTTTCTCCAAGATGACACAAGGAAATGGCCGCGCATTCAAGATGCCAGCTCGGACGAACGTTGCCCCATCGGGTCTGAAAATAAATTCCTCTTTTAAGTTCATTGAGGGTCGTCCTTTTCAACAGGGTAAAGTCACCCGGACTGTCTTTTTCGTAATCATCCAGATCAACTGTTAAGCCATACTTGACCTGTTTCAAATCTACATTGGACAGATTCCCGTAGTCATGGAGCTTCGATATATCGAAATAAACCGAACGTAATTTTTCATAGGCGAATCCTTTCGCAACCAGCTTTTCTACGATTTCCATCATTTGGGGCACATTATCGCTGGCCCGCGGATATTCATCCCCTCCTTTGACATTCAGGGTATCCATATCGCGAAGGAAGGCTGACATGTTCTTTTGGGTATATCCCAACAAATCCGTGTTGGCCCGCTCCGCTCCTTTGATGGATCGGTCGGCGAGATCGATGATATTCATGACATGACGTACCGGATAGCCTTTATATTCAAGGTAACGCCGGATCAAGTCCGACACGACAAAGCGTCGAAGACTGCCGATATGGGGGATGTCATGAACGGTTGGACCGCATGAATGCATGAGAATCAACTGGGGATTAATCGGTCGAAAAAAATCCTTTTCACGGGTCAGGTTGTTATAAAGTTTCAGTGTCGAATTTTTCTGGTCAGCAAACAGTTCCGTACTCAAGTACCGCTCGCCACCATCGGGACAGATGACAACGATTAACCCATCCGTCATTTCTTTGGCTTTTTGGAGCGCAACATGCATCGCCGCGCCCGAACTCATGCCGACAAAGATCCCCTCTTCCTGTGCCATCCTGCGAGCCATGGCAAAGGCATCCTCGTCAAGAATATTCGTCTTTTCATCAAGACGATTTTTATCGAAAATCCCAGGCCGGTAAGATTCTTTCATATTCTTGAGGCCCTGAATTTTATGCTGTAAATAGGGTTCCACCCCAATCATTCGAATATCCGGGTTATATTCCTTCAGCTTACCGGAAATTCCCATGGCCGTCCCGGTCGTACCCAAAGCAGCGACTACCATGGTAACCGCGCCTTCTGTCTGACGCCAGATTTCCTCGGCCGTTCCATAGTAATGGGCCATAACATTTTCATGGTTGTTAAAC
>JAAYKM010000092.1 GCA_012522415.1 Deltaproteobacteria bacterium
GAGTTTCATCCCGTTGAGCTTCAGCAGCGTTCCCACAGGCACATCCTGTTTCTTAGCGATATTCAGAAGCGTGTCCCCCGCCTTGACCCGGTAAGTCCGTCCCGGTTGTCTCGTCCCCACCGCCGGGTCGGTTCCCTCGATTTTCAGGCGCTTGCCCACGTGCAGGGGCGCTCCCGGTTTCAGCCCGTTGAGCGCCAGGATACTCTCGAGAGTCACGCCAAAACGATCGCCGATCCGGATCAGGGAGTCTCCCTTCACAACCGTATAGGTGAAGAACGCCTTGTGATCCCCACCGCCGGCCGGGGCACGTCCCGATGGTTTCCCGCCACCTTGCCCTCCAGACGCCGCGAGGCTTTCCCCGCCCCCCTCTTCGATTTTCAGGCGCTTGCCCACATACAGGGAGTCTTCCATCCGCATCCCGTTCATCTTCAGAAGTTGCCGCAAGGGCACCCCGTACTCCCGGGAAATCTTGCTGAGGGTTTCCCCCTTCACCACCGTATGGAATACGGCCGGTTTCGGCGCGATCGCGCTCGTCCGGCCAACCGTTTTCGGCCTCTGAACGAGAAGGGGCGGCTCCCCGCCCGGCTCCATCAGGAAAAACCGCACGACGGCCCGGGCGATCGTATCGGCCAGTTTTTGCTGAAAGGCCGGGCTTCGGAGCAGTTTTTCCTCCTCCAGGTTCGAGATGTAGGCCGTTTCGATCAGGACCGACGGAATTTCAGGCATCTTCAGCACCCTGAAAGGCGCTTCCTGGACCCTGTCGAACTTCAGCTCACCGACATTGCTCAATTCCCACAGAACATTCATGCCGAACGCTTTGGAGATGTTGATCGTATTCGTCTGGCACATATTGATCAAAATGGGGTTGGTTTCTTCCTTCATATCGGCTTCCCGGGAACCGCCGACGATGTCCGCCAGGTTTTCGTTCTGCGCCAGGATTTTCGCCGCCACACTGGACGCCTCACCCGACGACAGGCAGTACACGGAACTGCCCCGGGCTTCCCTGTTTCGCGCCGCGTCGGCATGAACGCTGATGAACATGTCCGCGCCGAATTCCCGGGCGATTTGCAGTCTTTTATTGAAAGGAACGTAATAATCGCCGTCCCGCGTCAGGTAGTCCTGGAAAAAACCATGGCGGTCGAGGTTGTTTTTCAGCCGCCGGCTGATCGACAGAACGACATCCTTCTCATAGGTTCCGTTTTTTCCGACCGCGCCGGGGTCATCGCCGCCATGGCCGGGATCGATGACAATGATCTTCTTGTCCGTCGAGACCTTGATCTGCTCGCGCATCCTGCTTTGCCGCCGGCTTACTTCCGGAAACTCGATGTCGATCACCAGGCGGTCCGGTTTATCCATAAACTTCTTCAGGGGAAAGACATTGGTCTCCACATTGTTTGCCATCTCCAGGCGAACCAGGGTATCCCCTTCCTCCGAGGTGGAAATCGACAGCTTCCCGATCCGCGATTGGTCAAACTCCGTTTCCCGGGGCGCTGTCTCACCCCAGGTCATATTCCGGAACGTGACGGCCAGAACGCCATCCTGACGGGAAGCGGTGAAAACGGGCGGATCGGTCAGATCGAAAACAATCCGGGTATGATCCGGCGCCGTCCAGTGGCGCATGTTCGTGACGACCCCCGCCGCGCGGGCCAGGTCTTCCGCGCCCAAAACCACAAAGGCAAGGACGATCAGGACACAGTATCTCGATATTTGGCGTATCATGCCTGTCTTTTAGCAAATCACGCCGGATCGTGCAAGAAGGACTGAACGGAAAAACACCCTCAAACATGAGGACGAAAAGATGAAAACGGAGGGGCCATAAGCCCCCCCTCTCAGGGAACGATGGCGAACGAGAAAAAACATTGAATATTTTACTCAGGCATAGTATGAATCCGCCCTGCTCCCCTTGCATAGATTCCTGTCGGAAATGATACCGTATCGGGCGATTAGCTCAGCTGGATAGAGCGTTGGTCTCCGGAACCAAAGGCCCCGAGTTCGAATCTCGGATCGCCCACCATGCAAACCACAGGGCCGGGCAAAAAAACCCGGCCCTCGATCGTTTCCTCACCCCGTTCGCCACTGAAATTGGAAGCGGGACGGCGATACGCCACGGAAGATTTGCCCCCTCATCCCCCCGCGTGACAGGGGCCCTGATGAACCGGCCCTGAATCGGACAGACAAAAAAGTGACGACCAGGGGAAGACGGATGACAATCGCCACCCCGGGGATCGTCCCGCAGCGCCTCCCGCTCCCCGTTAAGCCCGCCGAAGAAGGAAAAATCCGCGGGGAACGGACAAAACGGGGTGGGTGTACGGCCGGCCTGTTGCCTCATAATAAAATGTAACCGTCGAGGAGATGTTTGGAGGGCCCCGGACTGGAAACGATTGACAAATCACGGGCCGGCGTGGCATCAAGACGGATGTTTTATCCAGATGAAAACCAGATGAAAAGAGGTGCGGAGTGAAGGGGCTGGCAACGGGGGATGCCGGGCATCCAGGCAGGAAAACGGCGAAGGCTCCGGCCGGAGGAAACAAGGGGGGCCGTCGTGGGGCGTCGGACGGTGTGGCCTCATTGAGGGGGAAAGGGGCGATATGATTGCCACGGGTTTGATATTTTTTTCAGCCCTGGCCATGTCCCTGCTGCTCACCCCGGGCATGATCAGGCTGGGCGCCCGTATCGGGGCTGTGGACCGGCCGGATAAAAGGAAGGTCCACACGGGAACCATATCGCGCCTGGGGGGTGCGGCGATTTTCCTGTCGTTCCACCTGGCCCTGCTTCTGGGCTTCCTTTTCATTTCCTGGGAGGGGGCCCTCGATTTGCCCGGGAGGCAACTGCTCTTCGCCGCGGCAGGGGGAGCTCTCATATTCGGTATCGGCCTGATCGACGACATACGCCGTCTGAAC
>JAAYKM010000093.1 GCA_012522415.1 Deltaproteobacteria bacterium
GACACGGTCGTCACATCCGGGGGTATTCACGGCAAGATTGTGGCGATTACGGAAAACGTGATCACCCTGGAAATCGCCGACAAAGTGCGTATCAAGGTGTCACGGCCGTTTATTGTTGAACTCATCCAGAAGGCGTCTTAAATCCCATTCTCGAGGTTAATCATGTTTAAGAATATCAAATTCCGGGCGGCCGTAGCGACTTTAGTTTTTCTGGCGGCTCTTTTTTATCTGATCCCGACGCTTCTACCCAATCTTCCCGACTTCTGGGAAGAAAAATTGCCGAAGGACAAGATCCATCTGGGGCTTGACCTGCAGGGCGGCATGCATCTGGTTTTGGAAGTGGACGCCGATAAGGCGGTGGAGGCCACTCTGGAAAGACTGGCCAACAATTTCAAGGAAACCCTGATGGACAACAAAATTCGTTTCCGAAAGATGGACAGAGATTCCGGCAAAACGATCACACTCGAACTCACCGACCCGGGACAGCGGGACGCCTTTGATAAAATACTGAAAAACCATTACCCCGATCTTTCAAGCACCCGTTCGGAAACAATCGAAGGCCGAGAAAAGCTTTATCTGGAAATGAACAAAAAGCGGATGGACGAAATAAAGAAAATGGCGGTGGAGCAATCGCTGGAAACCATCCGCAATCGTGTCGATCAGTTCGGGATATCCGAACCGGAAATCATTCCTCAGGGTGATGACCGCATTTTGATTCAATTGCCCGGCATCGCGGATACAAGAAGGGCAAAAAACCTGATCGGGAAAACGGCTCTGCTGGAGTTTAAGCTCGTCGATGATGAACATAGCCTGGAAGAGGCTTTGCGCGGCAACATTCCCGAAGGCACCGAAATCGTCTATGGAAGTCATGTTGACCGGGAAACCGGCCGCCAGACCTCGTCGCCCTACCTGTTGAAGAGCAAAACCCTGCTGACGGGTGATTCCCTGGAAAGCGCAAAGGTTCAGATAGGCGATCGGTTAGGAAAACCTCACGTCTCCATCCGTTTCAATTCCCAGGGGGCGAATGATTTCGAGCGTATTACGGGGGAGAATGTCAAAAAGCAACTCGCAATCGTTCTGGACGGAAACGTTTATTCCGCGCCGGTGATTCAGGAACGCATCTCCGGGGGCCAGGCTCAAATTTCGGGGGCCTTCACCATGGATGAGGCACGTGATCTGGCCATTGTGCTGCGGGCCGGCGCCTTGCCCGCACCGGTCACAATCCTGGAGGAACGCACGATCGGTCCTTCTCTGGGACAGGACTCTATCAACAAGGGTATCTGGTCCTGTATCGTGGGCGGTATCCTTGTCGCCATTTTTATGGCTATTTACTATCGATTTTCCGGAATCATCGCCGATATCGCCCTGGGCATTAACCTCGTTCGTCTCTTGGGCATCATGGTCATATTCGGCGCGACACTCATGCTGCCCGGTATTTCCGGAATCGTTCTCACAATCTGGATGGCGGTGGACGCGAACGTGCTCATCTGCGAACGCATACGGGAGGAACTTCGGTCGGGCAAAACGGCGCGTGCCTCCGTGGAAGCCGGGTATGCAAAAGCCTTCCTGACCATTTTCGACGCGAACATCACAACGTTGATTGCGGCGCTTTTCCTGTTCGGTTTCGGAACGGGTCCCGTAAAGGGTTTTGCCGTCACCCTGACCATCGGTATCGTGGTCAGCATGTACACGGCAGTCTTTGTCACGCGCATCATATATGATTACTTAATCTGGAATCGTAAAATGACACGACTCAGCATCTAATACAGACAAGAGGTTAACTCATGGAATACATGGAATTTATCAAACCGGATACCAAAATCGACTTCGTGCGCTGGATGAAAGCGGCCATCATCATATCGCTTGTGATTATCCTGACGGGCATCGTTTCGATCATCTGGCATGGCGGACTCAACTACGGCATTGATTTTGCGGGCGGCTCCCTGGTACAGATCAAGTTCAAGGAAGAACCCGAGATCGATAAAATACGCAGTAATTTCGAGGAAATTGGTCTGGAGAACAGCATCATCCAGACGTACGGCACCCATGAACTGGTCGTGCGAACCCCGGAAGCAAGGACAGACCTCAAAGAACTGGAAGCAAAGATCGGGACGTCCCTCGCGACGGCTTATCCGACGGGAAGTTTTGAAATTCAACGAACGGAGGTCGTCGGCCCCAAAATCGGAAAAGACCTGACCAAAAAGGCCCTGTTGGCCATTATCTTCTCCTGGATCGGGATCCTCATTTACGTCGGCTTCCGGTTTGAATTCCGTTACGCCGTGGGCGGCGTTATCGCCCTGATCCACGATGTCCTTGTGACCCTGTCAATCTTCTCCCTGATGAACAAGGAATTCGATTTGAATATCGTGGCAGCCATGCTGACAATCATCGGCTTTTCGATTAACGACACCATCGTCATTTTCGACCGGATACGGGAAAATTCCCGAAAAAACATTCGCATGGGACAAAGGGATATCATTAACATGAGCGTCAATCAGACGTTAAGCCGGACAATCCTGACCTCCCTTACGGTTCTGATGGTTCTGGTCGTTCTGTTCTTTTTCGGCGGCTCGGTCATTCACAACTTTGTTTTTACGTTACTGGTGGGAACGATGGCCGGTGTTTATTCGTCTGTTTTTATCGCCAGTCCGGTCGTTCTGCTTTTTGAAAGAATCAAACCGTCATCGAGAACCAGGAAGAAATAAATTGGCTCCCCTTGAAACCCTCGCATTAGCCGCGTTTATCGGTACTTTATTCCTAGGAATATTTCTGTGCATCCACGGACTCCCGGGCCTGGCTCTGATTGCGGCCAATATCCTGGCTTATGCCCTCGTTACGGGGTTCGAGAAAATCGCCTGGCAGGCGGCGCTGTTTATGTGCCTCGTGGCCATTGCAGTGGAAATCGGCGATCTCTTTTACTTCATGCGTGGATCTCCTCGATTCAATCCTTCCCGGCAATCCATCATGACATCGTTTGCCGGCTGTTTTTTGTTACCCCTGCTGCTGACTCCGCCCTTTCTGATTATCGGATTGGTCGGCGGCTTTTTTCTCGGGGGGGTATTCGGCATGCTTTCCATCCTGATAACTCAGGAAAGCCAATTAAAACCCGCATACCGAATCCCGTTTCGCGTATTCGTCGGAAGGATGGCGGGCCTCCTCTGGAAAGGCTCCGTCGCCTCGACACTGGTTTGCTTCACCCTTTTGCTATCCTATGACTAAGGAAATGACTCTTATGCCCCCTACATCCCGGCCCAAATCAAAAATTCAGGAATATGCGGAAGCAATCATCATTGCCATCCTCATTGCTGTTTTCATTCGGACTTTCATTGTTCAGGCGTTCAAAATCCCGTCGGGTTCAATGAAGCCCACCCTGCAGATCGGTGATCATATCCTGGTGAATAAATTCATCTACGGCGTTAAAATCCCCTGGCTGCGGAATACCATCATACCTGTGACGGAACCGAAGCGTGGAGATATCGTCGTTTTCATTTATCCACAGGATCGATCAAAAGATTTCATCAAGCGTGTCATCGGTTTAGCCGGTGACAAAATCGAAATCAGAAACAAGGCCATTTACATCAACGACCAGCTTTACGATGACGGTCGCGGCGTCTATGTCGATGAGTACGTCATCCCCGGCGCCCTTCAGCCCCGTGATAACTTGCCTCCCGTCACGGTACCGCCCGATTCCATTTTTGTCATGGGGGACAACCGGGATCAGAGCTATGACAGCCGCTTCTGGGGTTTCGTTGAACTTAAGGATGTCATGGGTAAAGCTTTTATGATCTACTGGTCGTGGGATAGAGAGAATTTCAGCGTTCGCTGGTCAAGAATCCTCGATATCCTGCAATGACGGCATGAGGATCATGAAGATATGGTAACGGAAAAGGGAAGGAAGGTATTTACGCAGCCCCGTCCATACATGGTTCGCCGCCTATCCTGAGAAGGTTGACTCATCCCCCCCACACCAGGGAAACGACCATGGCCAGAGAAAGAATCACAAGGGCGGACACGGTCAGCCAGGAAACGATATTCATGGCCGATCCGTTGGTGTAGCTCCCCATGCGCCGTCGGTCATTGATCAGCAAGAGCATAAAGATGAGTATCACAGGCAGGAGCAAACCGTTGAGGACCTGGGAGTAGTACATGATCCAGATCAGCGGAAATTGCGGCAAAAGAATAATACCCGCTCCCAAAACAATCATGAGCGAATAGAGTCCGTAGAACTGGGGTGCTTCAGCAAATTTATGGTTTAAGCTCGCTTCCCAACCGAATGCCTCACAGATGGTATAGGCCGTGGAAAGCGGGAGGATCGAGGCGGCAAACAGGGAGGCGTTGAGAAGCCCAAAAGCAAAAAGGAGGGCGCTGTATTTCCCCGCCAGAGGTTCCAAGGCCAGGGCAGCATCCTTGGCGGTTTCGATTCGGATGCCGTTTTGAAACAGGGTCACGGCGCAGAGTGTGATGATGAAAAACGCCACTATGTTGACCATGAAGGAGCCGATGATTACATCGGTACGCGTATAACGGTATTCGGAGATACGAATTCCTTTGTCCACTACGGAAGATTGTAAATAGAACTGCATCCAGGGAGCGATGGTCGTACCGACAAGGCCGATAGCCATCGTCAGGTATCCCGGATCGAATTGCACGGAAGGTTTGACGAGTGACGTTCCGATCTCATGCCAGTCCGGCTCGCTCATGACGCCGGACACGATATAGGACAGGTAGAACAGGCAGGCAACGAGGAAGACCTTCTCAACGGACTTGTAGTTCCATTTCACCACCAGCAGCCAGACGAAAAAGGCGGCGATCGGCACGGAAACGTACTTGCTCACATTGAAAATTTCCATGCTGGCCGCGACGCCGGCGAACTCGGCGATTGTGTTCCCCAGGTTTGTCAGGAGCAGGACCACCATCAGATAAAAGGTGATTTTGGCACCGAATCGTTCCCGGATCAGATCGGATAAACCTTTACCCGTCACGACACCCATCCGGGCACCCATTTCCTGAATGATTATCAAGGCGAAAACAATGGGGACGAGAATCCACAGAAGGTTCAGGCCGTATTCTGCACCCGCCAGGGAGTAGGTGGTAATACCGGCGGCATCGTTATCGACATTGGAGGTGATGATGCCCGGGCCGATGAGGGCAAAGAAGACCGACAGGGTAACCCAGAAACGTTTCTGAAAAATACCGGAGATCTTCCGCCGAATGCGGGATAAGAACCGCGCCGTCATGCCTGCGTCTGTCCCCCTCTTCGTTCATTTTACCTATTTCCCCAGATGCGGAGCGATAATCTCCAGAATATTCCTGAAAATGATAACCCCCATCATCCGGTCATCGTCATCGACTACCGGGATGGCCATAATGCCGTATTTTGCGAACAGATTCACAATTTCTTTCTTGTTCTCTTCTATGGTCACGGAAATAATACGCGTTTCCATCAGATCGTTCAGTTTGCCGTCGTGAGGTGACATCAGAAGGTCCCGTAGACTCATTATACCGAGGAGATGCTCGTTTTCGTCAACGACGTAGATATAGTAAGCAAAATCCATATCCTCCGCTTCACGGCGGATCGCTTCAATGGCTTCTCCTGCCGTCAGCGTCGGCGGATAGCTAAAAAACGCGGTGGTCATCAGACCTCCCGCCTTTTCTTCCGGAAGAGCGAGCAGTTCTTTCACGTCTTCGGCGATGTCTTGCTCCATTTCGCTGAGGATCCCTTCAGCCTGATGACGGGGAAGATCCGCCAGCAAGTCCGCCGCTTCGTTTAGGGACATTTCTTCGATGATGTCGGAAGCCTGCTCGGGCTTGAGCCCTTTGATAATGCTGACCTGAATCTTCGGGTCCGTCTCTTCGAGGGTTTCCGCCGCGGTTTCCACGTCGAGAGACTGGAAGACCGCCGTCCGCTGGTGAATATCCAGGTCTTCAATAATATCCGCAAGATCTGCCGGGTGCAATTGCGACAACCGGTCCTGCGCCACTTTCAGTTTCAGCAGATCCGGCGAAGACAAGGGCTGTATAAATTTCCAGGCGATAAACTGATCGGTCAGATTGTAGTCCATGGAGGCCTGCAGGAAGGCGTCCAGGAGCTTCAACAGACCCGCCCTGCGCATAAGCCCCCGAAACCCCACATCGACATGGACCAGATGGAGCAAATTATGCGCCTTCAGAAACTGCAAATCGTTTACACGTCGTAACTTCGCACCGTTGGTATCGACGACCTGCTTATCAAGCAGGGCATCCTTCAAAAAAATCTCTCCTTCCCGCCTCTCGGGCTTACGGCAATCCTCCAGTGAAAAGTCATCAAATCGGAACGCTTTGTCGATTTCGAGAACTTTACTCCAGGGAACACAAACAGAGTCTGTCTTACCGGCAGGCAAGAACAGGACCTCCGTTACAATCGGGTACGGCTCAACCAGGCCAACCACGAGGTCCATGACCCGTCCTATTCTGACGCCCTGACGGTTTACGACTTGTTTCCCCAAGATCTCGCTCAAAAACAAAAAACCCTGAGGATCGGGATATTGAAGCGCCACGCCCCTGCACCTCCAAGCGCGGTGTCTATAACATTATTCATCCGATATACAAAGTTATTTTTCTGAGGAGAAAAAAACAAATAGAATCTAAATTCAAATACTTGAAAGGCTCATGCGTTTGGCCTGTTCTCAAAAAACGCAAGCCCTCCCTGTCTCCAGAAAGCAGGTCTCACTGGAAAGGGGCCAGGATCTGCCGCCGCACTGTGACAGCCCCCGATTCCGACTATTCCGATTGTTTTTTCCGGATAAAAATAAAACCTTGATCACAGGCGTTGGGTGTTTCCGGGAAATATTTCCGTCGGAGTTCACGCTCTTTTTTCTTCTGGCGATATGCGAAATCCGGCTTACGCAGAATCTTCAAGGAATGCATTGCCTCACGACAAAAGTCTCTGAAGCTGAATTTCAGCGCACCCGATTTCGTTCAGGACTCCCTGATCGCGAACACGAAAGTCTGAACGTTTGACCCGGTCATTGCAGACGCGGAGGCAAGCAGAAATTTTGTGAATACCGGTTGGCTTCAGATACCTTTCAATGGCTGAACGGATGGAAAATCCCGTTGCAAAAGGTTTTGGCAGGAGAAAGTGGACCAACGGTTTGAACTGTCTGTAATGTGGAAATGGCCTTATGGCGGCAAAGAGCAGCTGGTGCCAGGTACAAAGGGGTACCCGTTCGCCCTCGTGCAGACGAATCAGCCAGACACCCCCGTTTTCCAGCCTGATTCTGAAGGTCAGACTGTATTCACAACCCGGAAAAGCAAAAAATGGAACACACCGATTGTGACGATTCTTTCAAACAGGACAGGCATCGTCATGGTTCATTCCTCCTTGTCCTCGCCTTCATGTTCTTCATCGGCATTTTTATCGCCGGCTTCCTTCGCCTCCTGACGCTTTAGGCGTTTCGCCTCCTTCTTCTTCAATCTGGCAAGTTCCTTCTGCCGTTTTTCAAAGGAATATTTTGTTTTCATTGCGATACACGGCTCTCAATTAATCTGAATCGATGAAAAAAAGGCATTTCCGCATCATAAATGCCGGAAATGCCTTCTCTTGTCTTCCCAAAACTAAATCGCTTTTACATTATCCGCTGCGGGGCCCTTTTTTCCCTGCACGACGTCAAAACTGACACGCTGCCCCTCAGACAGTGTCTTAAAACCATCGGACTGGATCGCACTGAAATGAACGAACAAATCTTCGCCATTATCTTTTTCAATAAAGCCGAAACCCTTCTGCTCATTGAACCATTTTACTTTTCCTTCTGCCATCTTATCGGATCCTCCTTTCATAAATTTTCAGTCGGATCAAGAAGATGAAACAAAAAAGGCCTCCAAGACTCTTAAAAAGCTTGGCGGCCTGCCCTTGCACTTCAAAATGTCTATATCCAACTATCTTCGCGTTACCCTACCTGAGCGAATCAGAAGGGTACCATTTACGGGTGACGTTTACATATTACCATTTCACATGTCAAGCATTATCTTGGCCGATTAACCACCCCGGCTATGCTGTTATGGATTCATTTCCCCATTTGCGATCACAAAATGACGTACCTGATCGTCCCTTGAGGGTATCCGGGACACGCTTTCCGGAGAACGAGGGGGGCAGGTAAAGAAGAGCCCGGATGCACTCGGGATATCCCGGGATCTGGCTTAGTTGGCATGGCCTCAGTAATCTGGTTGCCAAAGCGGATATGCTGAACCAGATTTGGTCATGACCAGGGGTATCGATAAACGAATTTAACTGCCCTTTGCGATAATTTTCCTGATAAAACGGGTGGGGTGACACAATGATTTTGAACGCGGCCGATGAGAATATGCCCTGTCCTTATGGAATCGCAGCCTGACCTCTTGCGAGACCGCTGAATCTACATGATGAAATTTATTCAGTCTTTGCCCAACCCGTTTTCTTACATAAAGATTTTACGGGTTGCTGTCCTGCCAAGAAGGTTAAGCATCGCGTTGCATACATGTTCGAAATTCCACTCAAGGACCGGGCCGTCGCCAAATATTTCAGGAATACAATCCTGATAGGCTTTGTCGGTGTAAACCCCCAAAACGGGAATCCCCTTCTTGCGGGCCATGCCGATCTCGCAGACGACATTTGCCGACGGATCCGTGTTTTTACTCGCAACGATCAGCATGATCCCAGCCTGTTCAATTAGTTCACGGGTTTTCCTCTCCCAGTCTTCATTCCCCTCCATCTCTGTCGATACACCGACTACGGCAAAAGTAGAAAAGGGGTTACGGCACTGATCGGCGAGCATCATCCCGTCTTTCTTGTCCTCTGGTGCAAAACTCATGAAGATATTGATTTTGTCCATCTGACCCTCCCTGTTTTCTCGCTTATGCCGACGTACGGTTGATCAGTCCACCCCGTTTTATTGCAATCCCTGGGCAGAATGCCTCTCGTATACCCTGATCAGGAATCGCCGGCCATGTTCGAATATATTTTCTAGAACATTTCTGGCAAAGAGTTGCCTCGTCTTTCTCCGTTGTCCGGCCTCTGGATGCGCAGGGGAAGCATAACGCAGGGGAAAAAGCGGGTTCTTTTTTGTCTGTATAGGCATACTCACAGAGCGGACTGAAATGCACCGTTCAAGTCATAACCGGAACGAACCGCAACCTTTTCAGCGCACTGCTGACAGATTTTTTATGATCCCTTTGAGTCATTTCCGTGCGGGGAATGTTTTATTCATCCACTGAACGGTTTTTTTCAAAATATGCGTGTAAATATCCCGGGTCGGCAGATAGAGCGATTTGGGTACCTCGAAGGCGTGATCGCCTCCGTCAACCACTTCCAAACGGGACCTCGCGACAAGGTTCATGGTGCTGAAAATTTCCTTCAATAAAAAAAGATTGCAGAAGGGGTCACGTGTACCAGCAAAAAAAAGCATGGGAACGTTGATTTGTTGAAAATGGTCGGCCCGGATATTCTGCGGCTCATCTGACGGATGCAGGGGATAGCCAAGGAAAACGAGGCCGGCGGGATTCAGCAACCCCTCCGCCGTCATGTGCGCCGCGACACGTCCACCCAGGGACTTTCCCGCAACAAAAATCCTTTTCACCCCTATGTCCGCATTCGTTGAAACGAATCGCATGGCACCTTCCCAAGCGAGATAAAGTTCATCCTTTCTGTCAGCACCTTCCTGACCTTTTTCTCTGAACAGGAAATTAAATCGCAGAGTGGCATAGCCCTCCTCAGCCAGGCCCTCTGCAAAAGTGACCAGCAGGGGATGCTTCATGCCATTTCCTTGGCCATGGGCGATAATAAAAACGTCCATTTTGTCCTTTTTCCTCGTCTCCGGAATCAGGAGGATACCTGAAACCGTTTCCCCGTTATTTAAAGGAATTGTTACTGATTCCTCCCTGAAGGATCGATCCGACAACATAATTCTTTTCTCCCTTTCTCGTTCCGTTCGCATGGCTTCCAGAGCTTCGCTCTCGTCCCCTGCATGTCATGCCTTACAGGATAATCCATGCATTTTTCAATGATTAATTGACAGCCCCCTAAAAAAGAAAAATATTCATTCAAAAAACTCCAACGTATCACGGCGGCAAGCTCTGATTATTTTTGAATTCATTGTTAAATTGAGTTGCATCCGAACACTCTCCTCTCTGATTCCCATTTATACCATGCTCCAGATGCTGCTTCATTCCGTGTCGCCATTATCGGAGTCCGTGGTATCGATGGGGGTGTATCACCTGAATTCTTGACTTCTTTACGGACGGGAGGTAGTTTGTCTGAAAGACAGGAAGGCAGGGCAGTTTTAAAAAAATGAGGTGAAATTCAGTGGAGACAAAAGTATACACGCTAACGGACGACGGTTCCAATCAAAATGCCGAAAACCCCCAACACTACGAAGAAGAAGAAAGAATCGAGGCCCTTCTCCATGACGGCACACGCCTGGTATTTCAGCATCTCGGCATTGACCTTTCAGGCAACATAAACAGGCAGCTGGAAGATATGCAAATCATTCTTGAGAACCGCCGAGAAGAAAAAAATCCTCTGATCAGAGGTGTGTACATTCTTCAGAAAAACGACCGGCAAGTCCTCCCCATTGCTTTTATCGGAAATATTGAAACGGACGGGGAGAAAATCCAGGCGGACATCGTCATGTTCGACGGCGGAGAGTTGGAATGCTGAAAACAGCCGGCATGAAGGAGAATGAAATCCCCGAGGGATTTCCCGACGCCATTTCCATTTCTTCCTGCGTTCCCATACTTGAGGGAGGATGAAATTTGAGCGATATCCCCTCTCTTTACGTGACTACAAACGGAGTCCGCAACCCCTTACTTTTTATTGCTTGTTAAACACAGGAGGGGAAAATGAGCCGCCTGAAGGAACTCGGCACCCCCATTTTCTGGGTGGAAGGGCATCCGGGGCCTCTCGATCGGGAGAATTGGCAAATTGATGTTGTCGGCCTCTGTTCTCATCCGAGAACGTTCACCTGGCAGGATCTGAAGGCTCTGCCCAAAACGATTGCAGCGGCCCGCTTGACCAGCGTCACAAGATTTTCGGTTTTCGGGCACTGGGGAGGTGTCAGGGTCGCGGACATGCTGGACGCCGTCGGCATATTTGCTTCGGCCACACACATCCGCTTCTGGTCCGTCAAAAACATCTATGACACATCCATTCCACTACATATCGCCGAAAAAGAAAAAACCCTCCTTGCCTTCGAGTTCGACGGCGAATTGCTCGAAGAGGACTACGGAGGGCCCATCCGCGGCTTCGTGCCTTACCTATGGGGATACAAGTCAGCCAAGAGCGTTCTCAGGATAGAACTCATGGATCATTACCTCCCCGGATTTTGGGAAAAACGTGGATATACGGATGACGCTTTCATCGAAGCAGGGTACGTCCGTGATATCAATGACGGAGGGCGGATTAAGCGGATTCCAGGCGGGGAAGTCGTATCTTTCTTGGATGATTAAGGAAATTCCAGGGGGCGTAGAACTCTATCGATCCTTTTCAATTCGTTGACTCTTCAGACTGTCGGTTTTGTCAGACACTTTTATGACCCATATTCGAAGGAGATCAAGTCACCGTGGTATTGGCCGTTCTGGATGAA
>JAAYKM010000094.1 GCA_012522415.1 Deltaproteobacteria bacterium
CCGTTCCGGCCTCGCCCCGCAGGCAGCGTTCAGCAGCCTGTTCAACGCCTGTCTTTCCGATCATGTCACTGCTGCCATAGCCGGCCGCTTGCAAAAGACTGTATTCCGATGACGATATCCGGCCCATGTAGCCGAGGGCGTGTCCGACGTAACGGCTGTTTTCGGTGTAACGCCTCTTATAGTGTTTGGTCACGACCACGCCGGGATATTTATAGTTTTGCTCAATCAGTCTGGCTGCCAGGCCCTCGGGAACCGCTTCCGCGATGAGGACCGGTTGACCGCTCGCGAAAAGCCAGTTGTTTTCAAGGAGCAGATAGCGGAGCTGCATGATCAGAAAGGCCTCGCCGTCCGTGTAAAGCCTGCTTCCTGACACCCGGTCCGGTTCAATTTGGAAGTAATCATCAAGCAGAAAATAGAAGAATTCTTCCGGATCCTCCCGGACCATGCGGCGTTTCTGCCTCTCCGTGACTGCCTTGTCCCGGTCGATCAAATTGAAAAGATCCTTGTCCGTCTGCCAGTAGGAAATATCCTCGAGCGGCTGGCGAAAGACGAAGCGGAGCGATGCCTCCGTCCTGAGGAGATTCTCATCCCTGAACTCCAGGGGCAGATCAAACCATTTCAGCAACGGGCTGTTGAAGTCACAATGGTATTCATCAAAAAGAATGGCCAGGTCCAGCAGGAAGCGGTTCAGCTGTTCATTGGTCATCCGGGTGGAAACCAGTTCAACCCGGTCAAGAGCGTCGGAGACAGCCAGAGGGATTCCGTTACGATCCACGATATCACCACGCGGCGCCTCCAGGGTAATCTCACTCATCTGCCCGACCGTTTCAGGAATAAAGACGTCATTTTTACCGAAAAGCTGCAGTGAGCCGGTCCTGAACAGAATGAGCAGCAGGATGGCCGCAATCAGACTGGTCAAAAGGGCAAACCTCCGCCCGCCCGGGAAGAGTGTGGCAGTACGTTCACCCTCTGTCTTCCTGAAGGTAAGGGCAGGCAGGAAGGAAGACCCCGGTGAACCGGGAAGACCTTTTTGGTCACTCATGGGCCACCTCCTTGACTTTGACCGCCAGGTCCGCTTCACCCCGGCCAGCCTGCCTCTTGAAGAATGCAAGCCAGAAATAAGCGGTGATCAGCAGGGCTCCGCCCAGATTCGCCAGCAACTTCAGGGGGAGAGGGATAAGGGCTGCCCTGATGGCCGTGACGAAAGAGCTGTCAATTTGACCGAGAGGGGTCAGCCAGGCAAAAACCGACATGATCAAGGTGTGGACAACCGTCGCACCCGCGACCAGGAGGCTGCCCCGCGCCGCATAGTTTTTCCAGCCATGGCGGGCAAGTGCGTTGCCGCACAGACTGAGAATCATCGCCACCAGCATACCGGGGCCGTAACCGATGCCGGCCGCATAGTCACAGATGAAGCCTGCCGCAAGGCCCAGAATAAAACTGTCATAGCCCGGCGTCCACAGGGCCGCCAGCAAAGGGAACACCAGCAGGAAATCCGGCGTGGGATAGCGGCGATCCAAGGAAAGCATAAGCTGTAAAAAGGCCAGGAAGATAAAACAGAGGCCATAGACTGCCAGGCGCCGTCCCGGATTGACTTCACGACTCATGGTCCGGTTCCACCAAAACAAACACATAGCGGAGGTGGTCGAAATCAGCTGCCGGCACTA
>JAAYKM010000095.1 GCA_012522415.1 Deltaproteobacteria bacterium
GAAACCTGGATATCGGCGCGGTCATGGCACCGCCACTGATTCGCGGTGTAAAATCGTACCTGCAAAAGGGAATCCCCGCGATTTTGGATGCCCCTCCCGGCACTTCATGTCCCGTGATCGCGGCAATAAAAGACACGGATCTGGTGATTCTGGTGACGGAGCCGACGCCTTTCGGCCTCAACGATCTGAAACTGGCCGTGGACATGGTAAGGGTGATCGGTATCCCCTTCGGGGTCATCGTGAATCGTATGGGTATCGGCGATCAGCGCGTCCATCTCTACTGCGCCGAAGAGGGCGTCCCCATTCTGATGGAAATACCCGATGATCGAAGAATCGCGGAGGCGTATTCGCGTGGTGAGCTGGCCGTGGAAGCGCTTCCTGAATATCGTCGCTGCTTCGAGCAACTCTGGAGCAGGATCGTGGACACGATAAAAGAAAGGACCGGAGAGTCATGCCGACTTATGAATACGAATGTGAATCCTGTGGTCTGAAGTTCGAACAATGGCAAGGGATCCATGACCCGCCTGTCGTCGACTGCCCGGACTGTTCCGGAAAGGTCAACAGGTTGATCAGCGGCGGTGGCGGATTTTTCCTGAAAAGTTCGACGGGGACGGCGTACCGGGACGGTGGAGGATGCGCCTTAGAGCAGACAGGCCGAACCTGCTGTGGCCGCATTGAGCAATGCGGCTCCGCTCCGTGCGGGGAGGAATCATGAACCCGAGTGGATTTAAAAGAATATACGGGCCCGTTTTATCACGGCGCCTGGGCAGGTCTCTGGGAGTCGATCTCGTCCCCTATAAAACCTGTTCCTACGACTGCATTTACTGCCAGTTGGGGAAAACAACCGAAAAAACACGCCTACGACAGGAATATGTTGCGACAGGGTTGGTTTTAGAGGAATTGTGTGAAAAACTGACGTGGAAGGAAAAGATTGATTTTATCACCCTGGCCGGTTCAGGAGAACCGACGCTCAATAGCGGCATCGGAAACCTGATTCATGAGATTAAAAAAATGACGAACATTCCGGTTGCCGTTTTGACAAACGGGTCATTGCTGTGGATACCGGACGTTCAAGATACGCTCATGGAAGCGGATGTCGTATTGCCCTCCCTGGATGCCGGAGATGCCATGTTATTTGAGTATGTGAACCGGCCCTGCGAAGATTTGGTGTTTGAACAAGTAATCGATGGGATCGCCGATTTTACCAAGTCCTTCCCCGGCGAGGTCTGGCTTGAGGTGTTGCTGCTGGCGGGCGTGACGGGAGTCCAGGCGGAGGTAAACAAAATCGCCGAACTGGCAAAGCGTATCGGCCCTGCGAGAACGCACCTCAATACGGTGTGCCGCCCGCCCTCGGAGGACTTCGCGTTTGTCTTGACCGGGGATCAGTTGTCCCCTCTCAGGAATTCGTTCGGCGGCCGGGTAGAAGTGATCATGGAGGAATACGCCCGGGAGGTTGCCGTGGACCGGGCGGCCAAAACACGGGTCGGCGACATCCTGGCCCTGCTGAGCAGACGCCCCTGCACGTCATCCGAAGTGGCAAGCGGCTTGGGTATCCATGCAACGGAAGTCATGAAGTACATGGAGCACCTGACTGATACGGGAAAATTGAGACGCATGCCGAGTGCAGGACGCTATTTTTACGCTCTGTCACATCCGGGGAAGGTTGACGGCAAGGGAAAGACATGATGGATCGCAACCACAAGACGGCGGATCGCTATGTGGAGTCTTGCCGGAAGGATTTCTGGCAGGAGGTATTTCAATTTGAACTGCGTTACCTTATTACACATCTGGCCGGATGCCGTGATATTCTGAGCGTCGGCTGCGGTCCGGCCATAATCGAAGGCGACCTGTTGAAATACGGCTTCCGCGTGACCGGCCTGGATGTTTCCCGGGAAGCCCTGAAACATGCCCCCGATGAAATTCGGACGATTGCCGCGCCCATTGAAGATGCGCCTGTATCGATGTCTTCCTTCGACGCGGTCATCTATGTGGTTTCTCTGCAATTCATCGAGGATTATCGCAAAGCGCTGGAAAAGACTGTCGTCATTTTGCGTCCCGGCGGAAGAATCGTCGTCATGATGCTCAACCCGGAATCGGACTTTTTCAGGGAAAAAATGGATGATCCCGATTCCTATGTCCGTCAGATCAGGCATCGAGACTTAAAGGAGTTGGAAAAGGCCATCTCAGAGTATTTCGATACCACCTCGGAATATGTCATGGGCATCCGTGGGGAAGAAATCTTTGAAAGTCAGGACCCGCTCCGGGCGGCCCTGTATGTCGTCCATGGAACCAAACCTCCCGGATCGGGAAAGGATGAAGAAACGTGAAAGAACTGGTTGTCATCAGCGGCAAGGGAGGAACGGGCAAGACAAGCCTGGTGGCATCCCTGGCCTGCCTGGCCGAGAGGCCCGTCATTGCCGATTGCGACGTCGATGCGGCGGATCTGCATCTGGTTCTGGTGCCGCAGGTAAAGGAACGGCATGATTTTTACGGAGGCCATGAAGCCGTTGTGCGTCCCGATGTTTGCACCGGTTGCGGGGTCTGTGCCGAATTCTGCCGTTTTGAGGCAATCAGCGAAACGCGGACATCAGAGGGGAATATCGTGTTTCAGGTTGATCCGATTGACTGCGAGGGCTGCGGGGTCTGTGTCCGGTTTTGTCCCGTCCAGGCGATTGATTTTCCGGAATGCCTCTGCGGTGAATGGATGGTTTCCGAAACACCATACGGCCCCATGGTTCACGCCCGGCTGGGTGTGGCTGCGGAAAATTCCGGGAAACTGGTTTCCATGGTTCGGCGCGAAGCGGCTCGTATTGCATCCGAAAAAAAGCACAGTCGGATAATCGTTGACGGCCCCCCGGGAATCGGCTGTCCGGTTATCGCCTCCATCACCGGCGCAAGCCGGGTGCTGGTGGTAACGGAACCGACCGTTTCGGGGAAGCATGATCTGGAACGCGTTCTTTCCCTTGCAAAACATTTCGATATCCCCGCCGCTGTTTGTGTGAACAAGTGGGACCTGAACCCTTCCATGACGGAAAAAATCGAGACATTCGCCACCGCTCTGGGATCAGAGGTTGTCGGACGAATTCGTTATGATCGCGCCGTCACGCTGGCGCAAATGCAGGCCCGTGCCGTGGTGGAAACCGACGCGCCTTGCGCGGAGGATATTAAAAACGTCTGGCATGCATTGCATTTCTGAGGATAAATCCCGAAATCGGCCGATCCCCTCGTACAACGGGATCAAGGAAGGTGCAGGGCATGGTACGACGCCGTTACGTGAACGTCTTTCTAACTCCGCTGCACACAAACCGTTCAATCCACATAATCCATTGACCCCACGAGCTATTTATGCTATCCGCCGGGAACGGTCCGTAACAGATGGGATCCCGTCTCGGACCGTTGGCCCGCTGAGACGCATGGCACCGGCTGTGCGTATGGATTCGGCTACATCGCCCGGGTGCGGGACAAACCGGAATTCCCCTCTGGAGGATGGCGCAGGTTCTGCTCTGTGCGGCCTCTCGCCCGCCTCCCGTGTTCGGCCCGCATATCGGTTCATCGTCCGTTACAATCCCAGGCTATGTACACGCCAGAATCTTTTCATGAAACCGCGATGTCCGCCCTACAGGGCGACGGAAAAGAGAGGAACGAGCCATTAAAATATTAGGCATTTCCGCATTTTACCATGATTCCGCCGCCGCCATGTTAGTAAGGGGGGAAGTTGTCGCCGCGGCCCAGGAAGAGAGATTCACGCGGATTAAGCACACGCCGGATTTTCCCGGCAATGCCATCAGGTATTGCCTTGAGTACTCAGGATTCGGCATAGACGAACTGGATGCCGTGGTTTTTTACGACAAGCCGCTGCTGAAATTCGAAAGGCTTCTTGAAACCTACTACGCCTTCGCCCCCAAGGGGCTGCGACAGTTCGTCACAGCCATACCGGTATGGCTGAAGGAAAAAATGTTTCTGAAAAAATTGCTTTATGGGGGCTTGGCGGACATCGAACAATACGACAAAAAGAATTTACGCCTTCTGTTTTCAGAACATCACCTCTCCCATGCGGCAAGCGCGTTTTACCCGTCACCTTTTGAAGAAGCCGCCATACTGACGGTGGACGGTGTCGGCGAGTGGGCGACGGCGGCAATTTCCCACGGCAGGAATGAAAAAATCACAATCCTCAAGGAAATGCGTTTCCCTCATTCCGTGGGGCTGCTTTACTCCGCATTTACCTATTATCTCGGCTTCAGAGTCAATTCCGGTGAGTACAAGTTAATGGGTCTGGCTCCCTACGGAAACCCCCTTGCGCAACAAACCGCTGAATTCATCGATTTAATCAAGAATAACATGGTGCTGATCAAGGAAGACGGGTCAATCTGGTTAAACCAAGATTATTTTGATTACGCCACGGGTCTGAGAATGGTCAACGAAAAGCGATGGAAGGAGCTTTTCGGGTTTCCTGCCGTCGAACCGGATGGGAAAATTGAGCAGAAGCATTGCAATCTCGCTTACGCGATTCAGAAAGTCACGGAAGAGATTGTCCTGAAAATGGCAAGAGAAGCGAAGAGAGTGACCAGGTCAGACCGTTTGTGCCTGTCCGGCGGCGTTGCCTTGAATTGCGTGGCGAATGGCAAACTGCTGAAGGAAAACATATTCAGGGATATGTACATTCAGCCGGCGGCGGGTGACGCGGGCGGTGCTTTAGGCGCGGCGCAAATCGCACATTACATGTACTTTGAACAGAGGCGTAGCGTTTCATCCAATGGAGACGCCATGCAGGGTTCCTATCTAGGGCCCGACTTTTCCGACAAGGAAGCCGTAACGGCCTTTAAGCGGCATAAGGCAGTCTATCAGCTTGTTGCCTCGTATGATGATCTGTGCCGGGAAATCGCCGAATTGATTGACCAAGGCCATGTGGTGGGCTGGTTCCAGGGAAGAATGGAATTTGGGCCGAGAGCCCTGGGTAACCGAAGCATACTGGCGGATCCCAGAAACACGGAAATGCAGAGGAAACTCAATCTTAAAATCAAATACCGGGAGGGCTTTCGGCCGTTCGCCCCATCGGTCCTTTTTGAGGACAAACATGATTTTTTTGACCTCCCGACGGCCTCGCCATATATGCTGCTCATTGCCGAAGTAAAGAAGGAGAGAAGAAAACCGCTTCCGGACAATTATAACGAGCTTGACCTCTGGGAAAAACTCTATTACGAAAGAAGCGATGTTCAGTCGATCACGCATCTGGACTTTTCCGCGCGGGTACAGACGGTTCACAAAGAAACAAACGACAGATTCTGGCGGCTCATCAACGCGTTCAAGGAAAAAACCGGGTATGGAATACTGGTGAATACGAGCTTCAATGTCAGAGGGGAACCGATCGTCTGCACACCCGAAGACGCGTACAAATGCTTCATGCACACTGAAATGGACTATCTCGTCGTCAATAATTTTCTGCTGAAAAAAATGGACCAGCCCGATTGGGAAAACCGGGAAAAATGGACCGTACAATTTAAAAAGGATTGATGCATGGATATTCTGAAGGATCTGTGGGATTTCATGAAGGAAAGAAAAAAATTCTGGCTGGCCCCGATTGTGGTTGTGCTGCTTCTGCTTGGGGTCTTGCTGGTATTCGGCAGCGGCACTGCGGTCGCCCCGTTCATATATACCCTGTTTTAAGGGGACGTCAGGTCAGGCATCCGATGAATCAAAACAATTCGAAATCGACGATTCTGGTCATTTCCATGGGGTTGCTGATCCTGCATCTCGTTTTTTCATGGAGATGGGCCGTTTATGGATCCCTGGCGGTGGGCGCAGCGGGCATAATCTCGGATTCTCTCAGTGACCTGATCGCAAAGGGATGGATGAAATTAAGCCATACCCTAAGCCATATTATCCCCCCTCTGTTGTTGGGAGCGGTCTTCTACCTTCTTTTATTCCCTGTTGCCCTTCTTTCAAGGATCTTTACAAAAGATCCCCTTATGCTTTCCCCCAAACATGAAACGTATTTCATCCCCGTCGACAAGCAGGTGGACAAAAAAGATTTAGAGAAAATTTGGTAAATTATGAGACATAGGCACATTGGATGGCTGGCGTTTGCATGTTATGTGGTGTTCCTTTGCCACCACTCAGACCGGCATCCCCGCAAGGTTTGTCTGTATTCGGTTTTTTTGTTAATCTGGTGAGCAGCCGCTTGTCATATATCTTGATTTTGTGATATGCCGAACTGGTTTTATTGCATGTTTTTGTATGCAGTTGAAACGCATGATTTCGGGCGCATCATATCAGAATCGAGAAGGAGAATCGACCGGATGGAAGAAAATGAATTAGAAAGGGCCGTACAGGCCATCCGTAATGAACTGGAAGAAGGGGTTCGGTATCGTTATTCAGACGCGGTCTTAAAAAATTGGCTTGACCCACAGCGGATGGGACAGATGGAAAGACCGGAAGGGCACGGCAAAATGGTCGGAAGCTGCGGAGACGAGATGGAGTTTTTTCTTCGGGTGCGGGACGAAAAAATCATCGATGTACGTTTTGCAACCAGCGGTTGCATGACCTCCATTGCATCCGGGAATGTGGGGGCGGATCTCACCTTCGGCAAGACCATCAACGAGGCGCTTATGCTAGAGGCCTCGGAGATTCTGGACAACCTGCAGGGATTGCCGCCGGAGGATGAACATTGTGCCGAACTTGCCGTCAATACAATAAAAGAGGCCATTCGGGACTACTTTTTAAACAAACGGGAGCCGTGGCGGAGGGATTACTAAATGACCATTGCCGAGCGGGTGAAGCGATATGTTGGGGAGCACTGTGCGGAAATACCCGTTGCCGATGTCCGCATGGGGCTGGGTTATACAGGTGTGCTGCTTGAGGATGGACGCTGCGGGGTGGCTTTCACTTTCAAGAACGAACTTGCTCATGGCTGTTCCGTCTTTACGGGCAAACGGCCCCTTAAGGGAAAATCGAGCCATGAGATCCTGGAGTACTTTGGTGCACCGTCTCTGCTTGAATCCGCTCTGGGTCTGAGTGTGGTCAATGCACTGGTCAATGAC
>JAAYKM010000096.1 GCA_012522415.1 Deltaproteobacteria bacterium
GGTTGGGGCTGTCTTGGAGAACCCGTATTGCCCGGTCCGGGATCAATTGATTTGTAGATCGTCTTACTAAAGCTGCACGAAAAACCGTCTGGATGTTCCAAATGAAGGTCACAGTCAAACAGGGAAACATTGAGGCATCCAACGCGGATGCGACCATTCTTTTTTCCTACGAAGATGTATTAATACCGACGCGCTATATGGCCGCTTTCGATGAAGTCTCGAGAAATCTGCTCCGTCAGATGATCGACGCCGGTGACATCAAGGGGAAGGCAAAGGAAGTGCAACTGGTGTTCCTGCCTGATACGCGCAGAGTCAGGAGGCTCATTTTTGTTGGGCTGGGCAAGAAAAGCGAAGCCAATCCTGAGAAAATCCGTGAGGCGTTTGCCCTGTCCGCCCGGAAGGTAAGGGAAATGAAATGGCATTCCATGGACATCGCGCCGTCTATGATGGGTCTGGATTTTCCAACAGAATGGATTATCAGTATGGCTGTGGAAAGCATGAGGCTGGGACTGTACCGGTTTACGCATTTCAAGACGGAAGAGGGTGAAAATATCCGCCACACCGTGGAATTAACGGCATGGATTGAAAAAGAAGAAGATCTGAAGAAAGCTGTACAGGCGGCACGGGAAGCGGAACGACTCGGCGATGCCGTTATCTTTGTCCGCGATCTGGTTTCCATGCCATCAAATGAGATGACTCCGAAAGCGATGGCTCGTGAAGCCTTGAAAATCGGAGAAAAACGTCAAAGTATTAAAGTGAACGTTCTTGATGAAAAAGAAATAAAAAAGACGGGCATGCATGCTCTCCTCGGTGTGGCGAAAGGAAGCCGTGAAGAGGGGCAGTTCATCATCATGGATTACCAGGGTTCGGAGAGTAAAGGGGCACCGATTGTGCTGGTCGGCAAGGGCTTGACCTTTGACAGCGGCGGAATTTCTATCAAGCCCTCTGAGAACATGGAGGGAATGAAGACGGACATGGCTGGTGGAGCAGCGGTCATGGGAGTCGTCATGGCTGCGGCGGATCTGAAACTGCCTTTGAGAATAATCGGCTTGATCCCGGCGACGGAAAACATGCCCGGTGGTCTTGCATACAAGCCCGGTGATGTGTTGAAAACCCTTTCCGGCCTGACGGTGGAAGTGATCTCCACTGACGCGGAAGGCCGCCTGATTCTCGCCGATTCCCTGACATACGCCAAAAGATATAAACCGGCAGCAGTCATCGATTTGGCTACCCTGACGGGTGCCTGCATCATTGCCTTGGGTGAGAATGTAATGGGTATGATGGGAACGGCCCGAGAATTAAAGGAAAAATTGATGCATGCATCGGAACTTACCGGTGAAAAAATATGGGAACTTCCCCTGTGGGAAGATTCCTATGAAGCCATTAAAAGTGATATTGCGGATTTGAAAAATGTAGGCGGCAGACCGGGAGGTGCCATGACCGCCGGGGCTTTTCTGAGCAAATTCATCACCGGGTACCCCTGGGTTCATCTCGATATCGCCGGCCCGAGCTGGCTCAACAAAGATCATCCGTATACCCCGAAGGGAGCCTCCGGAGTTGGTGTGCGTCTTCTCGTTCAAATGCTGAAAAACTGGAGTGCCATCGGCGATGAGTGATGTCAGTACTGTTTTGGATATTCAGGATCTGAAAACAGTTTTTCATACAGACAGGGGGGATGTGCGGGCTGTAGACGGGGTTAGCCTGAATATTGCGGAAGGCAGGACATTGGGTGTCGTCGGCGAATCGGGATGTGGCAAGACCGTCTTGGCTCTCTCCGTGATGCGCTTGGTTCCGATTCCTCCAGGCGAGATCCTTTCCGGACGGATTTTGCTCGACGGTATCGATTTGCTTCAGCTCAACCGAACAGAAATCCAAGATATACGCGGTAAAAAAATCTCGATGATTTTTCAGGAACCGATGACCTCATTGAACCCGGTTATCAGGGTTGGTGAGCAGATTGCCGAAATAGTCCGGCTTCATGAGAGCATGTCGCACAGGGAAGCTTTGGCGTACGCTGTCGAAATGCTCCGCATGGTTGGCATCGACGCACCGGGGAAACGGGTCCGCGATTACCCCCACCAGATGAGCGGGGGGATGCGCCAGCGTATCATGATTGCCATGGCCCTGTCCTGCAAGCCCCGTTTGATGATTGCTGATGAGCCGACCACTGCCCTTGACGTGACGGTGCAGGCGCAAATCCTGGAGCTTATGAATGACCTGAAGGCGAAAATCAATACGTCTATTCTGTTCATTACCCATGATCTGGGTATCATCGCCCACTTTGCCCAGACCGTGGCGATCATGTACGCCGGGAAAATCGTGGAGCAGGCCCCTGTGGACCATTTTTTTTCAGCCCCCCTGCATCCGTATTCCCTGGGTCTGATTGAGGCCATACCGACGGTTACGGGCCAGTGGGACCCGAAAAAACGTCTTCGTATGATTCCCGGCCATGTGCCGGACATTGCCGACCGGATCACGGGATGTGCGTTTCAGGACCGTTGCGGTTATGTGATGCCCATATGTCGCGAAGAGGAACCGGAATGGATCGGTAAGAGACCGGATCATTTTGTCCGATGCTGGAAATGGACATGAATCGGGATAGGAGTCTCCTCGTTGAAACAAGGGGACTGAAGAAATATTTTTACCAATCCGGCGGGCAGTTCTGGAAGAAAGTCATTCAGATCAAAGCTGTAGATGACGTATCCCTGGAAATAAGAGCCGGTGAAACGCTCGGACTTGTCGGTGAAAGCGGATGTGGGAAATCCACCCTGGCCAGGCTTATCATGGGCCTAGAAAAGCCGACAGCGGGAGAAATAAGTTTCGCAGGCAAAAATATCCATAGTCATTCCAAAGAGGAATGGCGGGAATTTCGGAGCAAGGTCCAGATCATTTTTCAGGATCCTTACGCGTCGCTGAATCCCCGAAGAACCGCAGGGCAAACCGTCGGTGAACCTTTTCATATACGGAAAAGACGCCTGTCGAAACAAGATATTGACCGACACATCGAGGGGATGTTGAAAATTGTCGGTCTGGGACCGGAGCATCACAGCCGTTATCCGCATGAATTCAGCGGTGGGCAAAGACAGCGGATCGGTATTGCCCGGGCGATTTCAGTTCAGCCGACCCTGATCGTTGCCGACGAGCCGGTCTCCGCGCTCGATGTATCGGTTCAGGCCCAGATTCTGAATCTCTTGAAGGATCTGCAGGATGACCTCCGACTGACTTATCTTTTTATCAGTCACAATTTGGGTGTCGTCCGGCACATGAGCGACCGGGTGGCCGTCATGTATCTGGGGCGAATTGTCGAGACGGGGTTTAACGAGGACATTTTCCGGTCACCCCGACACCCTTACACACGCTTGCTCCTGTCTGCGGTTCTGGAACCCCATGGCAAGGGCTGGGAGAAAACTATCATGGGAGAGGAGAAAAAGAACGTCGTGCCGCGGCCCGGCATGTGCCGATTCTATCCGCGTTGTCCGAATGCTGATGCAAGATGCCTTCTGGAGGAACCTCATCTGGTTTCGGTGGAACAGGGGCATGAGGTGGCCTGCCACCTTGGGTGCAATTAAGAAAGGAAGGGGAGTCGTGTTACAGGAGGAACGCATTTATTTCAACAGCGGGGACCTGAAGCTGGAGGGCCTTTACGCCGATGCGGGAAGCGATTGCGGTGTGGTCATCTCTCACCCCAATCCGCTCATGGGCGGCTCCATGCATAATAATGTCGTCGAAAGCCTCGGTTTTGCCTTTTTTCGAAAGGGATATTCGACACTGCGCTTCAATTTCCGGGGCGTTGGTCGCAGCACAGGTGTCCACGATAAAGGCGAAGGCGAAAAGGAAGATTTGGCCGGCGCCATTGCTTGTATGAACGGGCGAGGGGCAACGAACATCGCCCTGTCAGGCTATTCCTTTGGCGCATGGGTGACCGCCGGTTATCTACAAAACAACTTGCCGACGGGGCCGGTTGTGCTGGTCGCTCCGCCGGTGAGTGTCTATCCTTTTTCATCTGAGGCGCTGCTCGGAAAAATTGACCTGATAGTCTTCGGTGATAAGGATCCTTTCTGTCGGTCCGAAGACATTCTTCCCTTTTCGCAAAAGATAGAGGCAAAACCTGTTTTAATCTTTCAAACGGATCATTTTTTTGCCGGGAAAGAGAATGATTTGATCGAAAATGTGCAAAAATACGTCTTGGATTCCGTATTCTGATAAAAAACATTGCAAACTCCTTTCGATGGTGCTAAGGGATAAGACCAAAGAACTAGTTAAGCTGGGACTTATTCTTGATTATCAGTTTGGAATTGAAGACTATTGTCGTGCATTTGGGGACCACGGCCATCTCGAAATCGGTGTGAGTTGGTGTGGTTTTTTTATTTTTAAGAGGAATGTTTTAAAGAAAGGGGGACAAGAGTCTTGGCAGAAGGAAAGGTAAAATGGTTCAATGAGAAGAAGGGGTTCGGTTTTATCGAGAGCGATGAGGGGGGAGATGTGTTCGTCCACTAC
>JAAYKM010000097.1 GCA_012522415.1 Deltaproteobacteria bacterium
CCAGGTAGGCCAGCCCCACCGGGGCCATGACGTCCTCTTTGGTGTTCGTTTCGTAAAGCGGCCCCACCCCCGCATAATCGGCCCCAGCGGCGTGGGCCCCCGTCAGTTGTCCGGGAGCATGGGTGGATAGACCCAATATCCGATCCGGTCCGATGAATTTTCTCACCGCCCCTGGGGGATAATCGTCCTGGCCCAGATGAACCCCGTCGGCGTCACTCAACAGGCAGAGGTCGGGATGGTCGTTGACGATAAACAGGGCGTCGTAATCGAGGGTTAGTTGACGAAGCGCCCGGCATTCCTCATATTTTTCAGACATGGATTTCTTTTTTTCCCGGTACTGAATGATTCTCACGCCACCCTCCAGCATCTGGCGAACCACGTCCACGTTCTTTCTGCCAACGGAGAGATGCTCCGCCGTTATGCCGTAGATGCCTCTCTGGAAATAATGTCTCAGTTTTTCCTGCCTCGTCATGGTCACCTCTTCCCCTCCCCGATTTTCAATGATGCCGCCCCTCCAAACATATCTAGACGATCCCCTTTATCCAGTTGCAGAATTCCGGTCTATGTCCTCTGTCCTGAAGCATCGTCATGATATCCGGGACGCTCCGCCTGTCGTCGATATGAAACTGCCCCGGGCGGGAGCAGGCCCGGGCGTATCCCCCCACAGTTGTCTTCGAACCCGCGGACATGCGGGTCACCCCTATCCCCACCAGATGATCCCTTATACCGGCCCTTTCCCTCGTCGAGATGCTGACACCAACACGAGGTAAAAACAGGCGTGTGGCCAAAATAAACCTTACAAAACGGATATCGTCCACGGAGTCGGCGGGGTCGGCGATTTCACCGGCCGGGCGCAATCTCGGGTAGGCCAGGCACAGTTCCACATCCGGGTAGCGGCGCTGCAGGAAGTCGCCATGAATCCCCGCCATGAACATATCCCGCACCGCAGGTCCCAGGCCCAGCAACGGTCCGATGCAGACGTGTTTCAACCCGGCTGCGATCGCCCGCTCCGGCGCTTCCAGGCGGAAAAGATAATCCCTCTTCTCACCATACAGGTGGACCTTTTCGTAGAGACCCCGGTCGTATGTTTCCTGGTAAATCGCCAGGCCAGAAGCCCCGGCGTCCCGGACGACGCCGTATTCTTCCTGTGTCAGGCCATAGACTTCCAGGATGACCTCGGAGAAACAGCGGGCCGCACGCCGCACCGAATCGGCAATATAGGCGACAGGGGACCGTCGCCGGTCTCCACCCGTCAACAAGAGGATGCTGTCAAATCCGGCCCTCTTGAGGGCCTCCATCTCCGCCTGCATTTCTTCCGCCTCCAGTCGCCTCCGTTTGAACGGAGGGACCTCGGCCGAATAGCCGCAGTAGATACACCCGTTGGTACAGTAGTCTGACAAATATAGGGGCGCATAGAGGAGCACCACCTTTCCAAAGTATCGCGCAGTCAGATCACGGGCCCGGCGGGCCATCCGTTCCAACACGTCCAGGTCGTCCGCCAGGAGAAGCTTCAAGTAGTCCATCCGGTCCAGGCAGTCTCTGTCCAGGATCCCCATCAATTCCGCCCTTGTGGCGCCCGCCCCGCCTGATTGAAATAGCGCTTCGGCGGCGAGGAGTTCCCGGTAAATCATTGGCCACTCCTGAGAAAACCCGTCAGGGGGGATGACGCGTCGGCAAAGTCCTTCTCCGCCAGCAGCCCCATTCGGTAGGCAAGACGCCCCGCTTCCACCGCTTTTGCCATGGCAATCGCCATCATGACGGGGTCCGGTGCCGTGGCGATCGCCGTATTGGCCAGCACCGCATCGGCCCCCAGTTCCATGGCCTGGGCGGCATGGGACGGGCGTCCGATGCCGGCATCAATAATGACGGGGACTTCGATTTCATGAATGATGGGCTGCAGGAGAACGGCACAGGTAACACCCTTGTTGGTGCCGATCGGCGCAGCCAGGGGCATGACCGCCGCCACGCCGGCCCTTTCCAGTTTTCTAGCCATGACCAGGTCGGGAGTGATGTAGGGAAAGACTTGGAATCCTTCATCGACCAGAATTTTCGTAGCCTTCAGGGTCTCTTCATTGTCCGGAAACAGGTACCTGGCGTCGGTTTCAACCTCGATCTTGACCCAGTCGGAACCGGTCAATTCCCGACCAATCCGGGCGATCCGTACCGCCTCTTCGGCGTTGCGCGCCCCTGAGGTGTTGACCATGACGACACACCCCTCCGGAATAAAATCCATGATATTCTCACAGATCGCGTCCGGATCGATCCGGCGCACCGCAACGGTGACGACTTCCACACCGGCTTTTTCCACCATTTCAGGAATCACCCCATAAGAAGGAAGCTTCCCCGATCCGATGAAAAAGCGGCTCCTCAGGTTTTTCCCACCGACAGAAAAGGTCATTCGCGTCTCCTTATCCCCCCCCGACAAAGGCCACAACATCTACTTCATCTCCGGGGTCGAGATCGAAGTTCGCCCAGTTGTTCTTTCTCACGATTTCTCCGTTCACCAGGACCGCAACCCGTTTACGGTCGTACCCATATTCCTCCAGGAGGGCATCGATGTTCAGGCAGTCCGGCCTTTCTTTTCCGTTGAGTTTTATCATGAACCGATCTCCACACTCTCCTCCGAAACAAAAAAACCCTCACTGGCGGCCAGGCCCGTGAAGGTCGATATTCCTGTTCGTTATCCTTTCTCCCTACGACGGCATTATCCGTATCAGGTTCATCGGGTATAATCTCAGGCATCCCTCCAGGACACCACCCCAAGGTGCAGCACCCGTTACCCCGCGGGAGACGGATTCCGCACCGTTCACCGGCCATCACAGGCATTGCCTGTCACAACCAGCCTATCGGTCATCTCTTTTGGCGTCTATCCTCCTCGAAAAACCATGTATTGCCTACACATATAATAAAGGTGAGTGTTTCTGTCAACAGAATAATTTCGGTGTGGGAAAAGGAAAGGCCATTGATGGCGCTACTCCAAGGCGAAAATGTATAACATCTTTGCGGTCATTAGTTGAGAAAAAAAGCCCCCTGTTCCTTTTTTTGTTTGGGACAGGGGGCTTTGGTTTATCCGGTACCGGAAGCCATCAGCAACCGCAGA